>NZ_JAPDBQ010000111.1:0-14243 GCF_027705325.1 Aeromonas sp. QDB18 | reverse complement strand
GACCAGCAGATCATTTTGGAGGTATTGGGTGAGCGCTATCGGCAAATTTATTCCTAAATCAGGTGCGGAATGTCGGCTGCATCACCGTCTTGAGGCGGTGCTGGCGCTGCACTGAGCCCAGTAGCGGAGCCAGCTCAGTTTCAATTCCCTCACGTTCACACTGTTCACGCAGGTTTTTGTGCAAGACATAGAGGGCGTATTCGGACAATTCGAACAGAACCAAGGTGGATGGCCGGCACCGCAAGATCTGGCGACAGAGCTCTGATCCAATAGAGCCCCCAGCCCCCGTCACCATGACCGCTTTGCCTGTGATGTTGGCTTCCATCAATGTCGTCACCGGCTCTACCGGGTCTCTACCCAACAGATCGTCGATTGAGACTTCATTAAGCTGATCAATACGGGCTGAACCATTGACCAGATCGGCCATACCCGGGATAGACAGCACTTCACAAGAGAGAGGCTCAAGTGCATTGATCACTTCCTGGCGACGAGCCCTGGTGCTGCTTGGCATGGCCAACAGGATCTTATTCACCCCATGGTGATCAATCAGGGTGGGGAGCTGAGCACTGCTGTACACGGTACATCCCTGAATAACGCACCCTTGTTTGGCTGGATCATCATCCACAAAAGCAACTGGGTAAAACTCATTTCCTTGCAACAAAGCCACTTGCAACTGCCGCCCCGAGGAACCGGCACCGTAGATCAGAACCTGTGTACGCGCCAAACGAGTAGTATTCAACAGTGCCCGAAAGAACAACCGCACACCACCGACCATCAACACCAAAAATGAGAGATAGATGACCGATACGGTTCTGGGCAGGAAGATATCGAAGTAAAACGCAGAGATAACAAAAAAGCTCGTTGAAACAAATGCACCTAATGAGATTGTCCAGAGCACTCGAAAACTAACATATCGCAAGATTGCACGATACAAACCCAAGCGAACAAAGACACTAATACTGAGGACAATAATTGCACACAAAAGGGCCCAATGATGGGGGCTTGCGATTGGCCAGCTATTTTCAAGTCTGATCCAATATGCCCCCCAATATGCCATGGTAATCAATAACGTATCTACTGAGACAGATATTGCTCGTTTGCTGGCTCGTGACAAGGAACCAAGGCAGGTAAGTAACCAGCTACCTCCCGGCCAAAAATCTGTGCTCATTCAGGTACTCCTGCCTTTAGGTAAAATGCGAGATAAGTTAGCGGTAAGTAGGCAATAATCAGACCCAACAGGCCATCGAGCCCCCCCCCAACAATCATGGCAGCAATCGGTGCAAGCCAAAGCACATTTATGAAGAGCACCATCAGTGTCACGTTACGATGACTTTTCCAGTGCCTTGCAGCATATTGAAATGCGTGAGTTCGATGAGCTTCACTCAGGCGGCATTTGAGACGATAGCGATTCAGTAAAGTCCAGGTAGCATCAACGACAAAGACGCCGAGCATGACAAGCCACGCCCACAGGAATTGGGGAGCGAAAGTTGCATCAAGCAACATCAGGGATGCGAGCATCATACCAAGGAAGCCACTGCCCCCATCTCCCATGAAGATCTTGGCCGGTGGAAAATTCCAGCACAAAAAGCCCGCAGCAGAAGCCCCCAGCAACAGGGTCAAACTCGCAAACGGCCACTCACTTCCTAAAAGGTAATGCAGTAATGCCATGACAACACAAACAGTCACGGCCTCACCGGCAGCCAGGCCATCGATGCCATCCATGAAGTTGTAAAGATTGATAAACCAGATCACACCTAACCATGCCAGCGCATAACCAAACCAGGCAAGATTTAGCTGCCACCCCAAGAAGGTCAGCTCTGGCAATCCATCAACAGCTAATACAACCAATGCAGCAGAAAGACTCTGGACAATTAAACGAGTTTTTGGCTCGAGAGACAGGTGATCATCGATAAAACCAACTAGTGCGATGCCCAGTGCTGCAATCCATATCAATAGCAAGCTTCCATAAGATACCCCATAGAAATCCGACACCTGGCTCACGACGAGAATAGGAGAAGCCAACAGAAATGTAGCGACAATCGCCATGCCTCCACCTCTCGGCGTAGGGATATAATGTGAGCTGCGATGATTGGGTTGGTCAAGAAGACGGCTCTGACCGTAGCGCTTAAGTAAGCCTGTCATGATCATGGAGAAAAACAAACATAAAACTAGAAGTAACGGAAATGTCAGCATCACAAACTACTCATTTTTGGAAGATGCCATCAGGGATAAAGCCTGAGAAAACGTATAAGGAGCCGACCATTGTAGCTGCCTCTGAGCCTTGCCAGTATCCATTTCTAGAGAGCCATAGATCCGCTGCAATTTGGCATCAATCCCAAAGTAACGGCCAATCCCTCTTACCAGAATTGATGGAATATAAAACAGTCGAGAAGGGACACCTTCAGCATCAGCAATAGCTATCAGCATCTCAGATGTCGAAACAGGTACTGGATCTGCGACCAAAAAAATCTGATTCACGGTAGCAGGATGCTTCATCGCACGAGCAATGAAATCGCATAAATTGGGTAATGCCAATAAACTCCGTGCATTTTTCAAACGGGCAAAGGGGAGTGGAAAACCGGTATGCACCATCTTTAACATGCTGGCAAAATTAGCCTTCACACCCTTACCATAAATAAGAGGAGGCCGGATAATCGTGACAGCCATACCACACTTCTTGGCAAGTGCCATCAGCCCTTGCTCTGCATCATATTTTGAGCGGCCATAAGGGTCTTGTGGTGGATTAAGGACATGTTCATCAAACGGCTTACCGGGCTCAGTCTGCTCACCATTTACTTTAATCGAGCTAATAAATATGAAGCGCTTAACACCAGCATCTGCGGCCTGGTTTGCGAGATTTAATGTGCCAATTGTGTTTACCGCTCGAAACGCTGTTAGAGGATCTGCTTCCTTATCAGACATCACATGCACCCTAGCGGCACAGTGAATGACAACATCCACCTGTTGTAATTGGGTTGTCCAGTTTGCATCTGCTGTCAAAGAGGGAGCGTTGATGTGATACGAAGCAAGCGGGTGACTTCGCACCGCACCTTTCACATTCACACCTAGACTCAGCAGGTGTTCACAGACCGCCTTGCCAACAAATCCGTTGGCGCCTGTTACCAAGACTGTACTTTTGATATCTGACATTACCACCAACGCCAACCGTGAATATTGAAGAAAGTCACCATAGAGCGCCCAAACATCCAGATATGCCGCCAACCTTTGCGCGATGCATGACCACCATGATGAACAACCTTCACCTGAGGGACATAGGCAATCCGGCAGATCTTCCCTGCACGTAAACTGATGTCAAAATCTTCAAAATAGAGAAAAAAGCGAGGGTCAAACCCTCCGAGCTGCTGCAATACATCTGTGCGAAACAGCATAAAACAACCACTGACAATGGGTGGATCCCACAGCACATCATGATTGTTGAGCTGATCTGCCATCTCATATTTCACCAAGCGCGCCTGAAATAACCTTTTCAAAAATGCAGGAGCAAAACCACGCAACAATAAATCAAAGACAGTTGGATAATCTTTGCAAAGCCGTTGTACCTCACCATCTGCCCATGTCGCGAAAGGCGTCAATAATCCGCACTCCGGATGTCTCTCCATAAACTCTAGTGCATTTTTCAGTGCATCTGGAGCAACTTCAAGATCAGGGTTCAGGATAAGATGATATTTAGCATCAGTCTGTAATGCACGGTTATGACCAGCCCCAAACCCAGGATTTGACTGTGCAAAAATCAAGTCGTGATCACCTATAAAACTCTTGCTTACATCTTCATATTTAATAGCAAAATCACTCGATGGTGAGTGGTCTACAACTATCAAGGAACTTACGACCTCAGCATCAGTTACTGCTCTCTGTAATTTTTTGAAAGTTGTTGTTATGATTGACTTTTCAGTGCAATAAGTAACCACAGAAATAGATAAATGATATTGGTACATGCTATTTAATCCAGTGATCACGCCACAGTAAAATATTGCGTTCAAAAACGTTATAAATAACTGCCGAGACAATTAGCGTAGCAAATATAAAACCAAGCCAATATAAAATAGCCGTATCCTCAGTCACATTTGGCAAATAGAAACCCATAGCACTTAACACTAATAAATTTACGAGATACGCAGAATATGACCATCTGGCAATTGGCTTTACAAATCTATAAAATAAATTACCAACTCTTAATTCAATACCACAGACAAGCAGACCAGCGGCAGCGATATTAGCTATTGGAAATAATAAAATTTTTAATAACAAACTGTCATCCATAACTTCATCTGGCTGCATCGAGATAATAATAACGGGTATTAGCAACAAAGCTAAGAAAGGTGCAGCCTTAATTGTTGCATCTCGCAATAGTTTACCATGGTAATAAAAATAAGAGGTTAAGACCCCAATCATAATTGAATCAAGACGTAATAATGCTGTCGATCTCACTTGATTAAATGACAAACCAGGCTCTAAACACACAAATATTATGCGCATCATCAAAGAAAACACTAACAATATTAAAAGAGTAACCAACAATGCCTGTACAGCAGAACTTCGCCAAGTAATAAGCATTATTAATGGAATAGATAAATAAAAAATCTCTTCAATTACCAAACTCCACGCTTCACCAAAAAAACCAGGATGGGGCGATAACAAGCTCTGCGTAAATGTCATATATCGCCATAATTCTGGCGCCGACTCAGGTCGCCATGTGTCAATAATCAGCCAATTTAAGAGTAAGAACAATAAATAGTTGGGATAGGTCCGTAAAAAACGACGCCCCCAAAATTTAGGAATCCAGTGCCAACGGCTATCACTTTTAGAGCTCTTTTCTATAATAATTGAGCCTATTAAGAAACCAGATAACACAAAGAATATCTCAACCCCGAGAAAACCACCAAATTTAAAAAGTTGTGCATCTGGAAAAACAGGAAACAATAGACGACGACCATGTGAAAGCAACACTAAAAGGATAGCACTAGCTCGACAAATGTCGAGCCAGTGATTTTCTTTTTCAATATGGCTCAACATAATTAGTTGGCTTTATAAGCCGCAATTTTATCTTGCAACTTATTTTCGCTATTTTGTATTAGTTTTTTATAAGTCATATTTGATATACCCCACAAAGTAGAATTAAGGTCTTCTTTATGACCAACTAAATATCTGGATGTCACAATTGTGTGAACATCATCATGCTGCTCAATAAAACGATCAATGGTATTACTTTGTGAATCGTGATTACAGCTATCCCAAGCCAAGAGCTTATCATAGAATTTATTTGAGTAAATATTTGTGACCATACTTACCATTTTATCTATATGAACATAACACTCATTGTCAACATCTTCGACATTTAATATTTTAACATCATCATGCAAGTCAGCAATCAAACCAGCAAATACATCCCAGTTTTCTTTTCCATATAAATATTTTTTAATATCATTAAGTCTGCTCCAAAAATCATCTGGAAGGAGAACATCGTCTTCACAGATAGTAATTTGTGGAAAATTGAGATCTTTAGCCCTATTAATTAGGAATTTATAACTTAATCCACATCCTATCCATCCAAGTCGATGTCTCAGGCCCGGAATATACTGAATACCATAGTGATTATCTTTTTCAAAATCCACTTTTCGGGCTGTCGTCTCAGGTAAACCTAAGCAAATCATATCTGTATCAAACTGAATGACGTGTCCCACAGCCTTATAAAAATCATCATAAGTGATAAGGTCGTGTGCTAAAAACAATCTCAAGAAATAATAGGAAAACATATCAGGCATGTTAGCACAGCCTTTTCTTATTTCATTATTTCGCTCTTTTCTAGCAACATCACTGGAGACCCAATGCTCAACTTTTTCCACCATAGCTTGAATATCGTTCACAGGAACAAAGTCAACCAAAGGTAACAGTTCAGAATACTCATCCATATCTGCACTTTCTTCAGATACAATGATTTTATTTTGCGACAAACACTCGTATATCCTGGTTGTTTCCAGTAGCGCTCCTTCATAATAATGAATATTAACAATCACCTTTGCTTTTGCCATTTCAGCATACAACGCATCACCAAAAAGATCATTGATGATTTTCACTGAAAAATGCCTTTTTAGCTCCGCAACATAGGCTCTACGTCTATCATTATTAATGTCACCATAAAATAACACATCAACCGTCTCAGGAACCGAGTCGGCAAGCTCGCGTGGAAGAAAACCCACAGGCAGATGATAGATCTGGCGATAGCTCAATCCTTTATCTTGCAAAAAGGCAATATTCTTTAAAGAGTAGTCGAAAATGGCCAGGGAGTTTTCCAGACGAGTAAGGTAATCGTCAGTGAACCAACGAGAACTGACTGACTGCTCAAGTTGATAAGCGATATATTGCCCAGGTAAAACAGGGAACATCTGTGGACAGATGACGATATGCAAGACATCCAAGTAACCTTCTTCAGGCATTTGATATTGAACTACAGCCCGAATATTCACTTTCTTCAAACTTGCACACATCAATTCGGCAAGATAACCACAATGCGTAGTTGTTAGAATAACTAACTCAGCAGTATCTTTATCTCCTAGAGAAATAACCTCTGGCATGGCATAGTGAGACTGATGACCCAATACATGGCTAATGCGGTGTAACGTCTCTCTGACTCCATGATGTCGCAAACTGCGACACCCTTTCATTAATAATGATGGCTCTCTGGCAAGAATAACCATAGGACGCACTAACGGGCGGATCATTCGCGCCAGTTTGCCACGCCGGCCACCTTCGCTGCATACTTGTCGCCAGCCATGTTGTAATGCAACAATATCACCACGCATCAACCGGCCCATCACTCTTAAAGGCATTGTCATCCGCCAGGACAAACTGGTTGTCACTTGTTGTTGCCAAGCTTGAAAGAGCGCATCCTGATGCTGAAGTTGATTTTCAAGAGCATTGACTTGGCGAGATGAAAACTCGGCTTGTTTAGAGATAGTTACCAATCGCTCAGAGAACATTTCCTTTTGTTTAGTGGCCTGCTGTTGTGCTTCATCAATACTTTGCTGCTGTCTCTCAATGATAGAAAGAGACTCCTGATATTGACGAGCAATCTCAGACTCATAATCAGATAGATGCTTGGTATGTAACTCTGCTTGTTCAGACAACGCAGTTGCCAATTCAGCATTACGCTCTTGCCACGCTCGAGCATCAGCCTGATGATCACGAGCAAGATTGGCAAACTGTATAGAAACTGCAGCTTGAACCGAAGAGGGTAGACCATCAAATAATTTTGGATCAAGGAGATCTTGTTGCATGTATTCGCTCACATGAAAAAGGATTATATCGTGCTGTTCAGGTTGGCCCAATCGAAAGCGTAAATATGCAGGTTTTAATTGCAATGAGAAAGGCACCAAGTATCCAAAAAGATAGAAACTAAGCCGTCTTAGACGTTCAGCTTCATCAGGTGCTTCCAATATAAAATTGTAAGAGTTATCACCCCAGACAGTGAGTGATTTATCTAGTAAAAGTGCCTCCAGTCCTACACTAGAGTTGATAGTTAATATCTGTCGACACAAAGCAACAAAATATAGACTATTAGGTGACTTATCGAGATTAATCTGCGCATCTTTAAGCGCAAATGGACTTCCAGGATGGGCACGAACAAGCAGACCATTTGCAGCCACTTTCTGACGTGCTGCAGCAAGCAGTGCGAGATTGCTCATTCCATTGCCATAAGCAACCAGATTAGAGTCGTCTTCAACTTGCAACACAGCCCCACATTCATAAGTGGTTTGAGCAGGTAAACTCAGGCAAGTTTCGGGATGAGTCAAGAAAAAATGCAATAGCTCTCGTGGTGTGAGTGACAATTGCCAATCATCACAGAGGGAATAACGTTGTGCTGACTCAGAGTTGCCATTGACACCGCGAAAATCGACATACCCAGTCTCACGATACAGGGGACCACGCAGTGGGCCCAATTCAATATGGATGACAGGAATACCACGGGCAGCACACACCGCCTCCAGTGAAGCGACATTACATATAGTGACGATGGCTTCGAGTTCAGCCGGAGCTGTATCCAGTAACTCCTCAAGTTCACGCTCAAAAACCGTATCGCGCTCACACAAAAAGCGCCGAAACGCCTCTATCGGATTACCATTGAGCTTATTCAGCCAATCATCAAATCTATTCTCATTCAGCCATGCGTAATGATGTTGCTCAGGCATAGCGTTAACTGGCAGGGAGTATCCCAACCGAGATTGTACCGCCTGATCACATTCCCAGCGACCGTCCCAATCACTAGGAGCGCGAACATAATCACGCCCGGTGATAAAGAAAGCAGATTCATCAGCCCACTCACAAAGTAAACGGTAATAGCACCAAAGATAAGGTGCAGCTTGGGCGCGAAAAGGATAAGGAGGTAGAAAAGCAGCCAGCATGGATAACTCCGAATAATTCAGGCCAGAACGATAATAGGCGCGTGTACGACGCCGCCCAGCTCTCTGGAAGACCAGAACTTTATTGTCTGCATCGGCCGACGTTGATCAAGTTCCTCACGCTCCCCTCCCTTGAGGGATGCCAGACCACAGTGCAACAAATAATCGCCACTATTAATTGGCAAGGTCACTTGATAAGTCACCAGTTGGCGACCGGGTTTCAAGGTTATGGGGTGACCAGCGGCAATATTGCTATCACCCCAAATGTCACCACCTTGGGCCCGGCTTAATGAAAGTCCTAATGCCACATCTTCAATGCTCTGGCTCGACCAGAGTTCAAAACGTAGCGTCAGTGTTTCACCTGATTTCACAAGGGGTTCTTCATGAAAAGGTGTACCATCCGCCTTGACAATGGTCAGGCTGGCGATAATCGCACGGGCAGAACCAAATCGCTTCTCACCCAGCGCCAGATTGGCCTCACTCTTTTGCTTTTCAATTAGGACTGACTGCGATGGACAATCGCCATCACTTTCAATGTCTGGCAGTGCCAAGGTATCTGCTTGCTCCTGCGACAGGATCATCCCTTTTTCATAAGCCATCACCGCAGCTAGCACATCAGTGGTATCACCTATCAGGCGGCCCCCCTCCATTACCAGACAACGATCGGCATACTCCAGAATACTGCCTGTTGAGTGGGTCACCATCAAAATGGTTACCCCCTTCGCTTTCAGGGCCTCCATACGCTTGAAACACTTGTATTGGAAACCGATATCGCCAACTGCCAGCGCTTCATCGACGATCAAAATTTCAGGGTCTATACACGCCTGCACCGCAAACGCCAAACGCACGTACATGCCACTGGAATAGGTCTTGACGGGTTGCTCCATAAAATCGCCAATATCGGCAAAACGAGCGATTTCATCAAACCTTGCATCAATATCCTCTTTACTCAATCCCAGGACACTGGCATTGAGATAGACATTATCACGCCCACTGAACTCCGGATTAAATCCAGCTCCCAGCTCAAGCAATGCAGCAATACGCCCATTAACACTAATTTCACCATGAGAAGGATTTAGAGTACCGCATATCAGTTGTAGTAATGTAGACTTTCCGGCTCCATTATGACCAATAATACCAACGGTTTCCCCTTTCTTTATCGTGAAGTTAATTGATTGCAGAGCCCAAAACTCACGAAAATACTGCTTTGAGGCACGTCGAAATAATCGCAACACACGCGGGAAAACGAACTGTTTGAGTCGATCGACAGGTTGCCCATACACTTGATAGCATTTGCTTAGCCCATGAACTTCAATTGCCACTTTGTCAGAGCACATCGGCAAACCCCTTACGCGTTTTTTGGAACAAGGCAAATCCTGCATACATAACTACCGTTGCGACAATCAATGTCATGCCGTATTCTTTCCAATAAGGCATTTTCCCCCAGTAAAGCACATCACGTACTTGTGCAATAACAGGAGTAAGTGGGTTGATATTCAACCAGTGGCGGTACTCTTCAGGTAATGCTTCAATAGGATAAAATATAGGAGAGAGGAACATCAATATGGTACTGATAACGCCTACCAATTGAGAAAGGTCACGTAAGTAAACCCCCATTGCTGCAAGTGCCCATGAAATTCCCATTATAAAGAAAATGAGCGGGATAATTACTATCGGAAAAAGTAGAACAGTAATGGGTGGTGTACCAATAGCAATAGCATAGAAAGTAAGCCATACCATAAAGCTAATAAACATATTTATCATAGCACTGCCCAATGCGACCCACGGCAGTATATCGAGTGGAAACACCACTTTCTTGACATAGTTGACATTTTCAAGAATCAATCGTGGAGCACGATTAAAACACTCTGAAAATAGATTGAAGACCATTAGACCGGCAAAAAGCACCAATGCAAATTCACTACGAGAATCACTACCACCACTCCAGCGAGCTTTGAATACCACACTAAATATGAATGTGTAAACTGCCAACATAAAAAGTGGAGTAAATAAAGCCCACAAATTTCCAAAAAGTGAACCACGATATCTCGCTGCAACTTCGCGGCGAACTAACGTCATAATCAAATGGCGGTTTTTTAAAATCGATAAGATACGGATGGGGGATATACTACTATCTCGGTTCATAATTACCCTTGAGAAGAAACCAAAATAAACCTCTTACCATATAGCTAGAACATCTACATAGTTCTATTCATGCTGATACAAAATTAAAAAATGTCAGCCTTGTGAAATGAAAAGGCATTCTCATCTTTTTTTGAAAGAATAGGTTTATCTAACGGCCAATCAATGCTCAAGTCTGGATCTTTCCAGAATAGACTTCTGTCACTTTCAGGATGATAATAATTAGTCGTTTTATACAAAAACTCCGCAGTCTCGCTCAGAGTTACAAAACCGTGTGCAAACCCTTCCGGGATCCACAACTGCCGCTTGTTTTCACCAGATAAATGAACCCCAACCCATTGCCCGAAGGTCGGCGAGCTTTTGCGGATATCTACCGCTACATCAAATACTTCACCAGCCACACAACGCACCAGCTTGCCCTGGGCATGGGGAGGCAATTGATAGTGCAAGCCACGCAATACCCCTTTCGACGATTTGGAGTGATTATCCTGCACAAAACTCACAGGATATCCTACTGCCTCTTCAAACAACTTGTGGTTGAAGCTCTCAAAGAAAAATCCACGCTCATCACCAAATACTTTTGGCTCAAAAATAAGCACGTCAGGAATTGCTGTTTTGATTACATTCATCTGTTTACCCACATTTGATCCAGTTTTTATGGGGGAACAACATTCCTCCCACCATATCACATCAGGCGTTAGCAACCATTCTTAACAAATATTGGCCATATGCATTTTTCGCCAGCGGCGCTGCAAGCTCACGTATCTGGTCAGCACTGATAAACTTTTGGCGATAGGCAATCTCTTCAGGACACGCCACCTTCAATCCCTGGCGCGTCTCGATAGTCTGAATAAAGTTGCTCGCTTCTATCATGCTTTCATGGGTACCGGTATCCAGCCAGGCATAGCCACGCCCCATCATCGCCACCGACAGATCGCCTTGCTCCAGGTAGATACGGTTCACATCGGTGATTTCCAGCTCACCACGCGGTGACGGCTTCAGGCACTTGGCAATCTCAACAACGCTGTTGTCGTAGAAATAGAGGCCGGTCACCGCATAGTTGCTCTTGGGCTCCAACGGCTTCTCTTCCAGCGAGATAGCGGTACCCTCTTTATCAAATTCCACCACCCCATAACGCTCGGGGTCATGCACATGGTAGGCAAAGACGGTAGCACCACTCTCTTTGGCCGCTGCCGCCGCCAACTGTTTCTGCAGGTCGTGGCCATAGAAGATGTTGTCCCCCAGCACCAGCGCACAGGGGTCTGACCCGATAAACTCTTCACCCAGAATAAAGGCTTGTGCCAACCCGTCCGGACTTGGCTGCACCTTGTACTGCAAATTCAGGCCCCACTGACTGCCGTCACCCAGCAATTGCTCAAAACGGGGGGTATCTTGCGGCGTGCTGATGATCAGAATATCGCGAATGCCCGCCAGCATCAGGGTGCTGAGCGGGTAGTAGATCATCGGCTTGTCATAGATAGGCAACAGTTGCTTGCTCACCGCCATGGTCACCGGATAGAGACGGGTGCCTGAGCCACCGGCCAGAATGATGCCTTTACGTTTGGTCATGATGCTTGTTTCTTATTTTTAAATTGCAAAAGAAAAAGGTGGCTTGCAGCTACACCTTTTACGTTTTATCTCTTGCCAGCCAGGGATGCACTCAACACATCCCTGACCAGGGATTTACTTGCTGAGGATCTCGGTCAACATCCGCTCCACGCCGACGGTCCAGTCCGGCAGTACCAGATCAAAGGTGCGCTGGAATTTGTCGGTATCAAGGCGGGAGTTATGGGGGCGTTTGGCAGGGGTCGGGAAGGCGCTGGTCGGCACTGCATTGAGTTGCGTGACCGCCAGATCAACGCCAGCCTCTCTGGCTTTGGCAAACACCAATTGGGCGTAGTCAAACCAGGTGGTGGTACCGGAGGCAATCAGATGGTACAGCCCGGCAACCTCTGGTCTGCTCTGCGCCACGCGGATCGCATGGGCGGTGCAATCGGCCAGTAACTCGGCACCGGTCGGGGCGCCGAACTGGTCATTGATGACCGACATCTCGCTACGCTCTTTGCCAAAGCGCAGCATTGTCTTGGCAAAGTTGGCTCCACGGGCGGCGTAGACCCAGCTGGTGCGGAAGATCAGGTGACGAGCGCAGAGAGCCGCCCCCTGTTCCCCTGCCAACTTGGTTTCACCGTAGACGTTGAGCGGTGCAGTTGCATCGGTTTCCACCCAGGGACGCTCACCGCTGCCATCGAACACATAGTCGGTGGAGTAATGCACCAGCCAGGCACCCAATGCTTCCGCTTCTTTGGCGATCGCCGCCACACTGGTCGCGTTGAGCAGCCCGGCAAATTCCCGCTCACTCTCCGCCTTGTCGACTGCGGTGTGGGCTGCGGCGTTGACAATCACGTCCGGCTTGACCAGACGTACCGTGTCGGCCACCCCTGCCGGGTTGCTGAAATCGCCACAATAATCGGTGGAGTCAAAATCAACGGCAGTGATGCGGCCCAGTGGTGCGAGTGCACGCTGCAGCTCCCAACCGACCTGACCGTTTTTGCCAAACAGCAGAATATGCATCAGGCACGCTCCCCGTAATTCTGCTCAATCCAGGATTGGTAGGCACCGCTCTTGACGTTGTTGACCCACTGTTGGTTATCCAGATACCACTGCACAGTTTTGCGAATGCCAGATTCGAAAGTTTCTTGCGGCTGCCATGCGAGCTCACTGCTCATCTTGCTGGCATCGATGGCATAACGGCGATCATGGCCAGGGCGATCCGCCACATAGGTGATTTGCTCACGATAAGAGCCCGCCTTCGGCACCATCTCGTCCAGCAGATCGCAGATGGTGTGTACCACCTCCAGATTCTGCTTCTCGTTATGACCGCCGATGTTGTAGGTCTCCCCGACCAAGCCCGTGGTCACCACCTTGTAGAGCGCGCGTGCGTGGTCTTCCACATAGAGCCAATCGCGAATTTGGTCGCCCTTGCCATAGACCGGCAGCGGCTTACCATCCAACGCATTGAGGATCACCAACGGGATCAGTTTCTCGGGGAAGTGGTACGGGCCGTAGTTGTTGGAGCAGTTGGTGACGATGGTGGGCATGCCGTAGGTACGGCGCCAGGCGCGCACCAGATGGTCACTGGAAGCCTTGGAGGCAGAATAGGGGCTGCTGGGGGCGTAGGGCGTCGTTTCAGTGAAGAGTGGCAAGGGTTCAGCAGCAGACGCTTCATCCGGATGTGGCAGATCGCCATACACCTCGTCGGTGGAAATATGGTGGAAGCGGAAGGCCGTCTTGCGCGCCTCGTCCAGACCGTTCCAATAGGCGCGGGCCGCTTCCAGCATCATATAGGTGCCGACGATATTGGTCTCGATGAAGTCGGCGGGGCCTGTGATAGAGCGATCAACGTGACTCTCGGCGGCCAAGTGCATCACGGCATCCGGTTGATGGGTAGCAAACACCCGATCCAGTTCGACGCGGCTGCAGATGTCGACCTGCTCGAACGCGTAGCGATCGCTGCCCGAGACCTCAGCCAGGGATTCCAGGTTGCCTGCATAGGTCAGCTTGTCGAGGTTGACAACTGAGTCTTGGGTATGCTGGATGATATGGCGAACACATGTACAGGATCTTTAGCTACAACCAATTGAAATAGATAGAAAAAAGGCTTCGTTTGTGATCTGATTTAATCGC
>NZ_JAPDBQ010000110.1:0-14739 GCF_027705325.1 Aeromonas sp. QDB18 | reverse complement strand
ACAGCCTTGCTCCCCCAACTCAAGTCGCATTTATGAATAATTAGTCAAAAATGTGCTTATCTGAACAGCATTGCGGCGCCGGGCCGGGGTTTACAAAGGTGTGTGACCTTACTGGGTGCCGCCCACGGTGAGCTGATCCAGCTTGAGGGTGGGCTGGCCGACGCCGACCGGCACGCTCTGCCCCTCCTTGCCACAGACCCCGACTCCGCGATCCAGCGCGAGATCACGGCCCACCATGGAAACCTGGCTCATCGCCTCGGGGCCGTTGCCAATCAGGGTCGCCCCCTTGATGGGCGCAGTGATCCTGCCATCCTCGATGAGGTAGGCCTCGGAGGCGGAGAAGACGAACTTGCCGGAGGTGATGTCCACCTGGCCGCCACCGAAGTTGGGGGCGTAAATGCCCTTCTTCACCGAGGCGATGATCTCGGCCGGATCGTACTGATCCGCCAGCATGTAGGTGTTGGTCATGCGCGGCATCGGCAGGGCGGCGTAGGATTCGCGGCGGCCATTGCCGGTGAGCGACACCCCCATCAGGCGGGCATTCTGCTTGTCCTGCAGGTAACCCTTGAGGATGCCGTTCTCGATCAGCACGTTGTAACCGCCCGGCGTCCCCTCGTCGTCGATGGAGACGGAGCCGCGCCGACCCGGCAGGGTGCCGTCATCGACGATGGTGCAGTGTTTGGAAGCCACCTGCTCGCCGATGCGCCCGGCAAAGGCGGAGGAGCCCTTGCGGTTGAAGTCCCCTTCCAGACCGTGCCCCACCGCCTCGTGCAGCAGCACACCGGGCCAGCCGGCACCGAGCACCACCGGCATGGTGCCGGCCGGGGCGTCGATGGCCTCCAGGTTGACCAGGGCCTGGCGCACCGCTTCGCGCACATAGCCAAACGCCCGGCTCTCGAGCCCGTCCAGCTCGAGGAAATGGTCGTAACCGAAGCGGCCACCGCCACCCGCGCTGCCGCGCTCACGGCGATCCCCCTTCTCGGCGATGACGGTCACCGAGAGGCGCACCAGGGGGCGCACGTCGGCGGCCAGGGTGCCATCGGTGGCGGCCACCAGGATCTCTTCATAGACCCCGCTGATGGAGGCCATCACCTGATTGATGGCGGGATCCAGGCTTCTGGCGAACTTGTCCATCTGCTCCAGCAGGGCAATTTTCTGCTGCTTGTCGAGGGTCTGCAGGGGATCCAGCGCCGGGTAGAGCAGGTTTGCGTCGGTGCGAGCCCATGCTTTTACCTTGCCGTGAGCACCGGCGGCGGCGATGCCGCGAGCGGCAGTCACCGACTGTTGCAGCGCCAGCAGGCTCAGCTCGTCCGAGTAGGCGAAACCGGTCTTCTCGCCGCTGACGGCGCGCACCCCCACCCCCTGATCGATGTTGTAGCTGCCATCCTTGACGATGCCGTCCTCCAGCATCCAGGACTCGTGCCAGCTGCGCTGGAAATAGAGGTCGCCGAACTCCACCTGATGGCTCATCAGGCTGCCGAGCAGCTGTTGCAGCCGCCCTTCGTCGAGATCGTTCGGGGCCAACAGGGAGGCACTAACCTGGCTCAATAGACTCAAATCTTTCTCTCCACTCTCATGCGAGATGTCGTAACGGTTAAATCCACGGCCGCGGGCTCACAGCAGGCGGGCGTGTTGCAGCACCGGCATGGTGCGTTTCAATTCATCGATCAGGGCCCCATCCAGCGGCGCCAGCACAGTGCCCTGCCCCGACGCCCGACAGGCCAGCACCCGGCCCCAGGGGTCGATCACCATGCTGTGGCCCCAGGTCTGGCGCCCCGTCTCGTGGGTGCCCCCCTGGTTGGCGGCCACCACGTAGCACTGGTTCTCGATGGCACGGGCCCGCAGCAGGGGCTCCCAGTGCGCCTCGCCGGTGACGGCGGTAAAGGCGGCAGGCACCAGCAGCACCCGGGCACCGGCCCGGGCCAACTGGCGGTACAGCTCGGGAAAGCGCAGATCATAACAGATAGAGAGGCCGAGGGGACCAAAGGGGGAGTCCACCAGCACAGGCTGATCACCCGGGCTGAAGGTCTCCGACTCCCGGTAGCGGCCGTGATTGTCCGCCACGTCCACGTCGAACAGGTGGATCTTGTGGTAATGCCCCTTGAGCTCGCCGTCGGGATCGAACACCAGGGTGCTGGTGTGGATGTGGTCGGCACCGGCGATGGCGGTGGGCATGGCCCCGGCCACCAGCCAGATGCCGTGGGATTTGGCCCAATCAGAGAGTTGCTGCTGGATTGGGCCATTGCCCAATGGCTCTGCCCCGTCCAGATACCCCTGCCGCTCGCCAAAGAGGGCGAAGTTTTCCGGCAGCAGCACCAGCAAGGGGCGCTCCCCGGGCAGACTCGCCAGCTCGGCGGCGATCCGCTCCCGGTTATCCTGCCAGGTACGACCCGAAATCAACTGCATGGCCGCTAGCCACATGACGCTCTCCTTCTGATGGACGAGCCGGTGGCAGAAGGCCTCCTCGGCTCGCAGGGCAATATCCGCATTCTTCTGTTGGGCGAGCCGGTGGCAGAAGGCCTCCTCGGCTCGCGGGCAATATCCGCACTCTTCTGTTGGGCGAGCCGGTGACAGAAGGCCTTCTCGGCTCGCGGGGCAATATCTGCACTCTTCTGTTGGGCGAGCCGGTGACCGGTGACACAAGGCCTTCTCGGCTCGCGGGGCAATATCTGCACTATGAGGGGTTTGGCGGCCGGGGGAAAGTCCCCCAGCCCGGCGCTGGCCCTCAGCGCTGACCCGAGCCCTGATGCTTGGGATTGAGCAGGAAGGGGGTGACCTCCTTGGCGGGCAGGCCGGGCGCCACCGCATCCACCGCATCCTTCTGCTGCTGGTTGAGCTTGATGCGGGCGCGATCCCGCCCCGCCTCCACCAGCCTGGGGGCGTCCAGCGGGCCGGAGACCCGAAAATCGATACGGGTCACCACGTCCACCACGGGCTCCAGCAGCTTGGAGAGGGCCAGCACATAGAGCCCGGTGATGGGAGTCAGGGAGAAGGCCGCCACCACGGGCAAGGTGCCCCCCAGGTTCGGGGAGAAACTCAGATCAAAGTCGAGCCGCCAGCGCACCAGATCCGCGATGCCCTTGCCCCGCAGGTTGCCCGCCGCCCCCTTCATGTAGAAGTCGTTGTTCTCCACCACCCCCTGATGGACCTTGGCGGAGGCGGACATGGACTCGAAATAGAAGCCCTTGTCGAACACATCGCGAAAATCGAGGCGCAGCTTGCGCATCAGGGAGTCGAGGCTCAGCAGGGAGAGCAGCCGGGCCCCCTTGTCGTTGACCTCCCGCAGGGTCCCCCCCTCCAGCTGGTAGTCGGCGCTGCCCGCCAGAGTCGGCAGGCTCAGGCGGTAGGGCACGTCACGCCAGTTCAGATCCAGCGCCAGCTTGCCCGGGGCATCCCCGATGGGCGAGGTGTAGCCGAGCTGCTTGAGCAGCAGCTCGCTGTTGCGGGTCTCGAGGTTCGCCCTGGCACGGGTCTGCATCTGGCTGCCACGGGCCAGCCACTCGGCGCTGCCGCGCAGGGTGCTGCCCGCCAGGCGCATCTCCAGTCCCTTGAGATCCAGCCGGTTGGCCCCGGGCAGCAGCTCCCCCTTCACCTCCCCCAGGGGCAGCTCGCCGAAGCGGCAATCCACGCAGCTGAAGGTGAGCCAGGGAATGGCGTCCATGATGGCCCTGTCCTGGCGCTCATCGGGATCCGGGCTGAGATCGGTCCCCTTGCCGGACCAGTAGATGCGGGCAAACTTGGCATCGATGGGGCGCCCATCGGCCACCGGCACCCGCACCACCCCCATCACGTCGGGGCTGTCGATCATCACCTCGGTGGCCTGGTTCACCGGCCCCAGGGTGAAGTGCACCGCCTTGAGGCTGGCACTGCCGATGTCGGCACGGGCCAGCTGGCCATCTACCCACCACTCCTGGGGCAAGAAAGCCGGACCCACCACCGCATTGTCACTCGGCGCCGTGCCAGCCGGCAGCCACTGCTTGAGACGTGCCAGCCAGCCGGCTACGTCCGCCTGCTGCTGGTTGATGGCGAGCAGCATGGGCTTGTCCTGCATCACCCGCGCCCCAGGCTGGCCGATGTTGACCCGCACCCGGCTGAGATAGGGCACGCCGTCGCCGTACACCAGGCGGCTCTGCATGTCGATGTCCGCCCCCAGCACGGCGCGGATGTCGGCGCTGCCATCCCGCCCACGGGCCGTCACCTTGAGGGGCAGCCGGGTACCCGCCGCCTTGGTCAGGGGCACGGGCAGATCCAGCCCCATGCCCTGCAGGTTGGAGTCCAGCGCCAGCTGGAAACTGAACGCCTTGTTCTCGGGCAGGGTCAGCCCCAGGGTACCCGACCAGTTGCTGCGCCCCTGGAGCATCTCGAGGGCCGGTATGTCCCGGCGCTGGCGGCGGCTGTCCCACTGCCCCTGGAACTTGAGGTCGGCCTGATAGCCGTGGGGCAGTTGCCGCCCCTGATAATCCAGGGTCAGCGGCTGGTTCCACAGGCTGGCCTTGAGGTTGTGAATGCGAGTCTGCTCGTTGTCATACTCGAGCGTCCCTGCGACCCCGTCGAGGGGCAGGTCCAGGGAGGCGATCCTCACCTTGTTGTCCTTGAAGCTGGCTTCCCCGCTGGCCTTGACCTCCCCCTCGCCATCCAGCGGTATGTCGAGCTTCACCGTACCCTTCATGGGGCCGCGGATCTCCACCTCCCGCAGCGCCTGACCGACGGATCCCCCCAGCGGTGAGTCCTGCAAATAGTCGCTGATGGCCTTGCCCTCGCCCTCAACCTTGGCATCCACGTAGAGGTGAGCACCCGGATAGAGGTCCGGGATCCAGGCGTGGACCGAGTCGGAGCTGGCCTTGCCGAGCTGGGTGGCGCGGCTGTTCATGTCGAGGCTGGCGTTTTGGAACAGCAGATCGATCTGCAGGTCGGTCAGCGGCTGCCAGCCCGGGAAAAACTCGTAGGTGGCCTGTTGCAGCGGCACCGCCACCTGGAAGACGCCCTTGCCGTTGTCGTAGGGGAAGTCACGGAATTCGCCGTACCAGAGCAAGTCTGCACCCTTGGCCTTGCCCCCCTTGATGGCGCCGCTCAGGTAGCTCACCAGCCCCTCATCCATCACCGCCAGGGGGTAGTAGCGATCCGCATGGGCCGCGTTCTTGACGTCGATGCGCCCGGTCAGGGCGAGGAAGGGGTGCTCGAACAGCTCGAGGCGAAACCGGCTGGCGAGGCGCAGATCCGGGTTGTCCAGGGCAATGTCCTGGCCATAGAGCACCCAGCCTTGGGGCGCCCGCCACCAGTCGAGGGCCGCACTCAGGCTGTCCACCGGGATGGGTTCCTTGAAGTGGCGGGCCGGATCCACCTTGCCCTTGCCTAGGGTCAGGCGGGCACGCCCCCCGTTCGGGGTCAGCCAGAAGTCACCGTCCAGCTTTTGCAGACCGGGCACATCGTGCCAGGCCCGGGTCCCGAAGCCGCGCAGTTGCCCCTGCAAAGAGAGCCCCTGCCAGTCCCCGTCGGCTTGCAGGACCAGCTCCTGCAACTGGCCCCTTGGCCGGGTGCGCTTGAGGGTCTCGGTCAGCTCGGGATAGAGGCCGGAGACCAGCTGGCTCAGGTTGGCAATCTGGTCGAGATCGATGGCGGGCACATAGCCCTGGATGCGTGAGCCGATGCGCTCGAGCTGCAGGCGGCTGTGCAGCCAGGTGGCGCCATCGAGCTTGAAGGTGACGTCGTGGCTGGCGAGCTGCCACGCCTCGCCGTCCCGGCGCAGCTGGATCTTGCCCCCCTGCAGGTCGAGGCGGTGCGGCTCCCCCTTGATCTCGTCTTTCCAGATCAGGTGGTTGTTGCCAAAGGCCAGCAGGGAGTTGCCGAGCCTGCCCTTCTCGAACTCGCTCCAGAGCTGGAAGTCGAGCTGGCCGCTCACCGGCGGCGCGCCGGCGTGGATCCGGGCCAGCATGGGGCTGATGTCCAGCTCCCGGGCCCCCAGATAGAGCTGGCCCTTGAGGCGGTCGAGCCGCACCTCGGGGGCATCCACATCGATGATGAGGTCCAGGGTGCTCTCCCCCACCCCGTTGATGAGATAGGCCTTGCCGACCCCCTGATGCCGCTTGCCGCGGTTCTGCCAGCGCAACTGGGCGATATCGAGGGCGCGCACCTCCCCCAGTGCCGTGGTGAGGCTCAGGCGAGTGTCGTGAATGTCGAAGGTGGAGAGCTGGGTCAGCAGGAAGCGCAGCAGGGCCTCCTGCTGGTTCGCGCTCTTCCCGCTGACGGGGGTGGCGGGCTGGGTCATGTCCAGCGCGATGTTGCCGTCGCTCAGGATCAACTGGCCAAACACCGGCCTGAGTTCGTTGAGGGAGCGCCAGAAGTCGAGGTGGGCCCACACCTTGCCAAGGCGCAGGGAGAAACGCCCCGAATCGGGGGCGATGGCCAGTCCTTCCAGCCCGATTGCCGGGCCGCGGGCAGTCCACTCCAGCCCGACGTGATCCACGCTCACCTCGAGCTGGCTCTCCCCGAGCAGGGTCCCTATCACGGCCGCCCGGTGCTGGTTGAGCAAGGGGCCGCCCAGTCGTACCACGCTGACCAGAACAGCCAGCAGCACGAAGAAGACTCCGAGGGCCAACCAGCCCCGACTCAGCCAGCGATAGACCAATTACATCATCACCACATCGAACTGTTCCTGCCCACAGAGCGGCTCGGAGACCACCCTGACCTGCTTGCCGATGAAGACTTCCAGCTCCGCCAGACTGTGGGACTCCTCCCCCCGCAGGTAATCGGCTACCGAGGGGGCCGCATAGACGGTGAACTGATCCGCGTCGTAGGCGCGGTTGACCCGGATGATCTCTCGCAGGATCTCGAAGCAGACCGACTCCACCGTCTTGACCCGGCCGCGCCCCTTGCACTCGGGGCACTCGGCGCAGAGCACGTGCTCCAGGCTCTCCCGGGTGCGCTTGCGGGTCATCTCCACCAGCCCGAGCTGGGAGAAACCGTTGACGTTGGTCTTGGCCCTGTCCTTGGCCAGCGCCAGCTCCAGGCTGTGCAGCACCCGGCGACGGTGATCCTCGGACTGCATGTCGATGAAGTCGATGATGATGATGCCGCCGAGGTTGCGCAGGCGCAGGTGACGGGCGATGGCGGCGGTGGCCTCGACGTTGGTGTTGAAGATGGTCTCTTCCAGATTGCGATGGCCGACGAAGGCTCCGGTGTTGATGTCCACCGTGGTCATGGCTTCGGTCTGATCGATGATGAGGTAGCCGCCGGATTTCAGCTCCACCTTGCGCTCCAGCGCCCGCTGGATCTCGTTCTCCACGTCGTAGAGATCGAAGATCGGCGACTCGCCGGTGTAGTACTCCAGCTTGTTGGCAAGCTCGGGCACGTACTCATCGGTGAAACGCTTGAGCTGATCGAAGCTCTGGCGCGAGTCGACCCGGATCTTGTCGAGCTCGGCACCGACGAAGTCACGCACCACCCTGAATGCCAGGCTGGGATCCTCGTAGAGGATCTTGCAGGGGGGATACTTCTGCTTGCGCTCGAGGATCTTGCGCCACAGGCGCTTCAAGAAGGCGGCGTCCTGCTCCAGCTCCTGCTCCCCCACCCCTTCGGCGGCGGTGCGGATGATGTAGCCGCCCAGTTCGTCCACATAGCCGGCCACGGTGCGCTTGAGGCGCTCGCGCTCCGCCTCGGATTCGATGCGCTGGGAGACCCCCACGTGGGCACTGCCCGGCATGAAGACCAGATAACGGGATGGCAGGGTGATGTCGGTGGTGAGGCGAGCCCCCTTGGTACCGAGCGGGTCTTTGACCACCTGTACCATGATGTCCTGCCCCTGGCGCACCAGTTCGGCGATGTTGCCGGCCTGGAACTGCTCCTTCTCCTTGATCGCCACACACTCGGTATGGGGCACTATGTCGGAGGCGTGCAGGAAGGCGGCCTTGTCCATGCCGATGTCAACGAAGGCGGCCTGCATGCCGGGCAGCACGCGGCTGATCTTGCCCTTGTAGATGTTGCCCACGATGCCGCGCTTGGCCTGACGCTCCACATGCACTTCCTGCAGCAGACCGTTCTCGACCAGGGCGACCCGGGTTTCGGAGGGGGTGACGTTTACCAGCAGTTCTACCGACATAAGTTACCTTGCCTTTCTAGTTTTTGAATTCTGGCACGACGAACAACGGGTAACTCAGCAGCGCACTGCTGACGAGAGGATTACCGGGTCTGCTCGAGGTGCTGCTTGATCAACAGGTCCGTCTCCAGCAGGGGCAGGCCGACCACGGCACTGTAGCTCCCCTCGAGGCGACTGACGAATTTGCCGGCAATGCCCTGGATAGCATAGGCGCCCGCCTTGTCGCACGGCTCGCCGGTGCGCCAGTAGGCTTCGATCTCGGCCTCGTCCAGCTTGCGAAACGCCACGTTGGTGGTGACCAGCCGCACATCGCACCGCTCCGGGGTGGCCAGGGCCACCGCCGTCATCACCTGGTGTACCCGCCCGGAGAGGGCTTCCAGCATATCCTTGGCGTCCAGCAGGTCGGAGGGTTTCTCCAGCACCCGCTCCCCCAGCACCACTATGGTGTCGGCCCCCAGCACAGGCAGCGCCGTGGGCGCCGCGGCCACACCGGCCATCGCCTTGTCGCGGGCCAGCCGGCAGACGTAATCCTGGGGCTTCTCACCGTCGTTGCGCAGCTCCGGCACATCCAGCTTGAGGACCTCGAAACGGTAGCCCAGGCGGGTCAGAAGCTCGTGCCGGCGGGGGGAGCCCGAGGCGAGATAGAGTTGCAGTTCGTTGTGCTTGTTCATACTTCACTCAATGAGACGATGCGCAGTTACAATGCGTTGTTTTTATTCACATTCACTTGATATTGAAGCGACGCCGTACCTTGCGCAAGACCATAAAAATCCAGGGCCATATTAACATCGTCGTCAACGTCGACCAAAAGTAGGCGAAGTTGAGGCTGGCCCGGCTGAACAGATGCTCCGCCCAGAACACGGTGATCTTCCCCACCAGGGAGAGCAGACCGATGATCAGCGCCTGCTGCCAGAGGGAGAAGTTGCGGATCTTCTGGAACTGGAAGGCCGCCAGGTAGGTGGTGATGGCCATGGCCATGGCCCGCACGCCGAGGGTGCTGCCGAGCAGCACGTCCAGCAGCAGGCCCGCCACCCAGGCGGTGCCGACGTTGGTCCGGTGCGGCAGCGCCAGCGCCCAGTAGATGAGCACCATGGCGAGCCAGTCCGGACGGAAGGGTTCGAATTGAAAGGGAAGCGGCAGGATGGAGAGGCACAGGGCCAGCAGGATCGAACACCAGATCCAGATCCTGCCGCTGGCGGGTTGCAGCATCAGCGCGTCGCCCCCGCCGCCGAGGTTGCCGTGGCCGCCGAGGCGCTCGCCGCAGGCTCAAGGGCATCCTTGTCGTGTACTTCCGGTTTCTTGTCAGTCCACAGCAGCAGCAGGTAGCGCAGACGATCCAGCGCCACCAGCGGCTTGGCCTCGATCTGGGCGAAGGGCTTGCCCTCCACGTAGTCGGAACGGGTCACGGTCGCCACCGGATAACCTTCCGGGAAGCGGCCGCCCAGGCCCGAGGTGACCAGCAGATCGCCGACCTGGACGTCGGTGTTGCGGGGCAGGTTGCGCAGCTCCAGCTTGTCCAGCTCGCCGCTGCCGGAGGCGATGGCGCGCAAGTCGTTGCGCAGCACCCGCACCGGGATGCCGTGGCTGGAGTCGGTGATGAGCAGGACGCGACTGGTGGTGGAGCCCACGTGGAGCACCTGGCCGACCACCCCCTGATCGTTGATCACCGGCTGGCCGTTGTAGACGCCATCCAGCGCCCCCTTGTTGATCAGCACCTGATGGCTGAAGGGGTCGGAATCCACCGACAGCAGCTCGGCCACCATCTTGCGGGACTCCTTGTGTACCGGCGACCCCAGCAGCTCGCGCAGACGCTGGTTCTCGTGCTCCAGCTGATCCATCTTGAGCAGGCGCGAGCGCAGGGTGAACAGTTGCTGCTCCTGCTGCTTGGTCTGCTCGATGAGATCGGCGCGGGTCTGCACCTGGGTCGACATGGTGTCGAGCAGGGTGCCGGGGGCGTTGGCGATGTATTGCAGCGGGCTCACCAGGGAGCTCAGATAAACGCGGACATGGCTGAACACACCGAAGCGGGAATCCGCGACGATGGCAGCGACGGAGATGATGACGGCGAGAAACAACCGTAACTGAAGCGAAGGGCCTCTACCGAAGATGGGTTTCATGAGTCGTCAAAAAAGAGCCGGCGCTCGGCCGGCTTTGGGTCTTATTCGTAGTGGAACAGATCGCCACCGTGCATATCGATCAGCTCCAGCGCCTTGCCACCGCCACGGGCGACACAGGTGAGGGGATCTTCAGCCACGACGACCGGGATGCCGGTCTCTTCCATCAGCAGACGGTCGATGTCCTTGAGCAGGGCACCACCACCGGTCAGCACCATGCCGCGCTCGGAGATGTCGGACGCTAGCTCGGGCGGGGATTGCTCCAGGGCCACCATGACGGCGGAGACGATGCCGGAGAGCGGCTCTTGCAGCGCTTCCAGGATCTCGTTGGAGTTCAGGGTGAAGCTGCGGGGCACCCCCTCGGCCAGGTTGCGACCGCGCACTTCGATCTCGCGCACCTCTTCGCCCGGATAGGCGGAGCCGATCTCGTGCTTGATGCGCTCGGCGGTGGCTTCCCCGATCAGGCTGCCGTAGTTGCGACGGACGTAGCTGATGATGGCTTCGTCGAACTTGTCGCCACCGATACGGACGGACTGGGAGTAGACCACGCCGTTCAGGGAGATGATGGCCACTTCGGTGGTACCGCCACCGATGTCCACCACCATGGAACCGGTCGCTTCGGAGACCGGCAGGCCGGCACCGATGGCGGCAGCCATGGGTTCATCGATCAGGTAAACCTCGCGGGCGCCGGCGCCCAGAGCGGATTCCTTGATGGCGCGACGTTCCACCTGGGTGGAGCCGCAGGGCACGCACACCAGCACGCGCGGGCTGGGGCGGAAATAGTTGTTGTCGTGAACCTGTTTGATGAAGTGCTGCAGCATCTTCTCGGTCACGTAGAAATCGGCGATCACGCCGTCTTTCATCGGGCGAATGGCGGAGATGTTACCCGGGGTACGACCCAGCATCTGCTTGGCGGCATGACCGACAGCAGCGACCGATTTGGCGTTCCCGCGCTCTTGGCGAATGGCGACAACTGAGGGTTCGTTAAGGACGATCCCTTGATCTTTTACATAGATCAGGGTGTTGGCAGTTCCCAAGTCGATCGACAGATCGTTGGAAAAGACGCCTCTGAGCTTTTTGAACATGGCTACGGGAAATCCTAAGAATTTGGAGGTGCAGAAAACCGGCTAACTTTACCAATGCCCACCCCAATGGGCAAGCGCTCAAACTGTCGCCAATCAATCAGGCGCGACAAAAATGCGAGTCATCACTCACCCGCTCAGGCCGACAAACACTACGAAACAAGGAGATAAGACGCCACTGTACAGCAATGCATCTATCTCCCCGTGTCAGCCCGGGTGTCAGGGCATCACTTCGCGGCGATAAATAATTCTGTCATTACCCCGATCCCGGCCAAAAATGGCCTCTCCCAGCAGGTGATCCGCCGTGGCCGGATCCGCCAACCAGACGGGTTGGGATGGCTGTTGCTCCAGCACGATCCGATAGGGAATGCGCACCGCCTGATTGGGCGGCGCGAAGTGGAACCGGGTCTCGCCTGCGTCGAAACCGACCTGAGTACCGCCCGGAGCCACATTGCCGAGACCAAGGCGAATGCGGGTACCGTCTTTGAGGATCAGATCCCCCGTCGTGGAGTCATAGCGTTGCTCCGCATCGGTAAAGACGATACCACCTCCCGCCAGGGAGATCTGGGTACAGATATCTTGCGAATTGGCTCGCCTATCTTGCGAATTGGCTCGCCACAGGCCCCCTTCGAAATATTGCACCTGCAGGGGCAGCGCCAGCGGGGCGCTATCGACCCCCTGACGGGTGCTGGCGAGCAGCCGGCCGTAGTAGGCGATCATGGTATCGTCCGATCCCTTCGGAATGGAGAGCTGTTTGGCGGTGCAGTTCACCCCGCTCTGGCAAGTGCCGCTGACGGCTGGATTCATGTTCCGACCGCTGAGGAAGCTGGTCTCAGGAGTCTCACCGTCCGTTACTCTGAGCCCTAGTCGCAGGAGCGGCAAGGGCTCTTCCGGTGCGGTCAGGCTAGGGGTCAGTTCGTGCAGCCGCATAAAGCGGGTTTGACCTGACTGCTTGCCTGTTCCTTCGGTCCAGCTGGCGGCCAGCGGCGCCAGCCGATTGGATCTGTCCACCCCGTCCTGATTGTTGGCGGCCACCAGGGTGAGGGCCCCCCTGGCAAAGGCATCACGGTAGTTCCTCGTGACACTCCCTTCCTTATTGCGCGCCTCCACCACCGTCTGTACCCCGAATGGCTGGCTCATATAGCTGAAACCACCGCAGGCCGGGGTGACGGTGCCGCTCGTCATGTTGAAGTCCCAGGGTACGAAACGCCCCAGCGGTACGCTGGTGGCGGGAGGGATGGAGTAACCGAAATAGCCCGTTGATACTGTGCTTCCCTCTGGCGACGTTGCCACCGGTGGCGTTGCCTTGATCCTGAAGACCCCGACCTCATTGAGGCTGAGGGCGGGTGTATTGAGGCTGGCACTGGCTGCAATGTGGCTGTACCTGGTCGGGGTGACTTGGGCGGCCACGCCCCCCTGAGGGGCCACCAGCTCGCTGGTCAGGGCGATGTCGGACAACACGAAGTTGGGGGTGGTGCTATTGCCGGTGCAGATATCCTCATCGGCGTCGCTCTGCCACGCCATTGCCCGGATATTGAGCGAGAAGCTGTCTCCCGTCCTCTTGAACACAGGGCAGGTGATATCCCCTGCCGCACAGGTCCCCTGGGTGGGCGTGATGCAGAGCCCCACCGGGCGGCTCACGAACAGATCCGACCCCGTCATCACCAGCCCTGCGGTATCCCCGCTGCCATCGTGGCGGGCATTGAGTCGCATCTGGCCCGCATCCGGATAACTCACATCCTTCAGCGTGGTTTCGCCCAGCTCATTGAAATAGAGATCCATGGCAGTGGGAGCCCCCGCCATGGTGGCTATGGCTATCTTATCAATCCTTATCTGGCTGCCAAAGAGATTGGTCGCAGGCATGTTGTAATCACTCCAGAACGTGATCCTTTTAGTCTGCTTCTGAAAACTTGGCACGCACAGCTGGCTCGTGTTGTCCTTCCTGACCGCCGTCATCACTACCTGTTGTGGTTTGTTGGCCAGGGTATCCGGCACATTGAACAGGAAGCCGCTGTCGGCAAAGCTCAAGGTACAAGCGGCGGTGCTCAGGGCGCCACTGCCCGCCCGGCAAAGCGTCTCGCTAAGCGGCTTGGTGGAGGGAATAGAACCACTCACCCCCACCTTCATGACACTCGCCAGATTGTTGCGCAGCTGCAATTTGGCGGTGCCGTTGCTGAAGGTCACGGCAGCGGTGTTGCCGTTGTAGCTCACCTGGCTGTCGGCTATCCAGCCGTTGCTGCCATTCTTGAGGGGGGTCAGGATGGCGCTCACCGGGTCCGTGAACAGCTGGCTGCAACTGGCGTCGGCGCAGGCCCGGATGGTGAGGGTCTCGGGGTTGCAGGTCAGGGCCTGACCGGAGTGATCGAACTCGAAGTGATCGATCTGGGTCCCCACCGGATTGGATTTGAGGGCGCAGATCCGGACGTTGTCGAGCTCATGGTAGTTCGTCACAGAACCGGTGGAGCCGGTGAGCGACAGCAGGAAGTTGGCGGGCACCGCCGCCTGCCCCGCCTGGTTCACCATATTGATGGGCCCCACCAGCATGGTGTAGCCCGAGCCCGTGTTCCGCTCAACCGACGCAAGTGAACTGCCGGCAGTGCGCGAGTCAATGGTGATGCGGTAACGATGGGGGCGGTTGCCATTGGTTCCGCTGTCCACTGCCGGGCTCAGGTTGCTCGCCGTTCCCGCCAGATAGCGATAGCCCGAGGTCCCCGAACTGGCACCGGAGCCACGAATGGAAACGGCCTGAGGACGAGACCCGGGATTATAGGAGCCCCCCTCGTTGGCATAGTTGCCGTATTCGTCGATACCGACCCCCATCCAGCCGCCGGCAAAACCGCTGATCCCGGTCTTGAAGCCATAACCCAGCGGGCCACCGAAGGCGCCGGGCTGGGGGGTCACTCTGGCGTCGGAGAGCACCACCGCCATGCCGTCCGCCCCGTTGCCACCGTGGGCATAGTGGTCGAATTCGATGGTGACCAGGTTGTTGGCGGCGGGGAAGAGCCGCTGGTAAGTCGCAGAGGTGGATTGCTTGGGGCTGGCCTGGGTCATGCCGAGTCGGCCATTGACGATGGCGGGGGTAAAGTCGCCGCTGCTGCGAGCCACCACCCAGTTGCTGCTGAGGGTACTGGCGGAGAAGTCGTCGCTGAAGCAGCTGAGCGGCGGAATGATGACATTCTCATTGATACTGGACTGCGCATCCATGCTCAGATAGCGGGCAGTGACCCGCCCATAGATGGCTGCGTTGTTATTCATGGTCAGCTTGTTATCCGTATAGAGATAACCGTAAAACTTGGTGCTGTTATCGAGCACCATGTTGTTGTAGTTAACCCAAATCAAGCGTCCCTGATTGTCGGCATTGACATTTACGGTATCCTGATTACCCATGACCCTCAGCCAGCTTCAAGAGCCGATATGGCATCGGAGGGCTTGCCACGACTGCATGCCCCAA
>NZ_JAPDBQ010000109.1:0-14902 GCF_027705325.1 Aeromonas sp. QDB18 | reverse complement strand
TTAAAATCGTACTTGGCGCCGCTCAACTGATCGATACTTGATCAACTAGCGCAAAGAATGATCATGCGTCGGCCCTGCAGATCTGGTGACTGCTCCAGACAAACTTGCGCTGAATGGCGGGCAACAGATAGTCCCCACCATTAATGGCCGCAATCGCCTCCTGGATAGTAATCGCCTTTTCGTATTCGCCAGCCATGCTCAGTCCTCTTTCGCATCCAGGCCGACTATCTTCTTCAAGGCCGCGCCGAGTTTGGGGTAGTTGACCTTGACGCCGTCGTCGAGGTTGATCTCCACCTGCGCGGTGGCCAGCGGGTACAGCACCTCGCGCTCGTAGTCCTCCATCTCGGCGATCATCTTGGTGATCTTCTCGATCTCCTTCAGGGCCTTGGTCTTCTCGCCCTGGCTGCTGCTGGCGCTGATGCTGACCGCCTCCAGATGATTCTTGTGCGAGGTGAGTTTGGTGCGGAACTCACGCAGATAGTCGTTGAGCACCACGCTGACGGTATCTGGGCGGTAACGGTGCAGGTAGATCAGTGCGTTGAAGCTCCCCTTGGGGCTACTGAACAGCCAGTAGATAGGGCGCTTCTTGTAGCGCTTTACATGGTCGGTGTAGAACTCGCCGAGGAAGTAGTCGCGAATGCCGTAGTTACGCTTGCCCTTGATATTCAGCCCCTGCTCGACGAACCGAAGGTTGTCCTCGTAGTGCTCCTCGCCAAAAGCCACGCGCAGGAATTTGCGGAAGCGCTCGGCTATGTCGTCGGTGAACCAGTCGCCATCGAGCATGGGGATGACGTTGTCGCCATCGGCCGGGAAGCTCGGCTCAGGAACCCGCTTCAGGTAGTCCTCGATGGTCTCACCCTGGTTGGCTAGGATCAGCCCCGGCTTGTCCAGCGCATAGCGGCCAAACATGCAACCCACGGCGTAAGAAACCAGCTCGCGTAGAGTATCAGCCAGCAACAACGCCTCCAGCTCGTCCTCGCTCTTGTCGCCACCGTAGCGGTAGTGCGGGTTGCAGGTCAGGGTGATTTCGTTGAGCGGCACTTCGGGTGTCAACTCATCCTGCAGTCCATAAGCCTCAATAAAAATACGGTTGTTTTCTTCTTCCAACCGCTTCATCTCCAACGTCATCTCCCGCCAGTGAGAGCGGAGCGTCTGGTAGGTGGCATTTAGGGTTGGCTGGCGGAAACCGAAATCTAACAACGGTAGCCCAATGAAGTCCCAAGAAATTTCATAAGCGTCCCAATCTGCTTTTGAGACATTAACAATTGAATGCAAGTGATCCGTTGACAGCTCAGCAAACGGTAGTCGAGCAATATTTCCTTGCTCATAATTCATTGTTTCTGAGAATGCTGATAGAAAAAATGTCGCAATCTTAGAGTTAAGAAGTCCCAAAATAGGAAGGGGTGTAGCATTTTCTTTAAGAGTGAAAGCCTTCATGCCAGCATCACTAAAAATAGATCCTTGCGGTGAAAATCTGGCACTAAAAGAACCACTTGTAATCTTTCCCCACGTGATGCCGGGTTGGAAATATCTACTGGGGTTTTTTGCTACAAAGTCAGGGTTTCCTTTTAAGTATGGATATTTACGAATTATGTTGTCCCGTATTTCCTTTCCATCATACTGCCAGTTAACAACTGCAAAATTGTTCCCAAACCATCGCCGATAATCCCCGCCTTTATCCATTGGAAACCATTTCTTCCCTGATGCAGCCGCTGCCTTACAATCAGATATTTCAAAGCCACACTGTTCAAAGCTAACCTCATGCCAGTCACGGACAAATCTACCATTGTCCGTGGTAGACAAACCTTGGCACGCCACGGCCTTATCTGAAAAACTTGGAAACTTATCGAAACAACTTTTTGCCGCATCACTAAGCCAATAGGATATGGGCATTGATGGAAGCTTCTTAAAGTCTTCTGAAGATACTTTCGAAAGACGTTCGTTATTTACCGGGAAAGAATACGGAACGCCCGCCTCATCCGTTTCGAAATATCGAACGCATGAAAAATGTCCTTTAAACTGTGAGTCAGGCGAATTCTTAATAACAAATGCAGCAGTTCCGAAATTTATCCCCATGCTCGTACCACCTTTTCCAAGGTAAGGCATATGTACAAATGACAAAAAAGTCGTGTCATTAAGGAGGTTTTCCCGAAGAGATCTATATGTATCCAAAAACATCCAGCTTTCCATTGTTACCATCGACGAGAACCCATTTCGATGAATCATTGAAAATGCTCTGGAAATGAACAAAGCGAAGGTATCAGATCGACCTTTCCCCCAACAATCAGGGAATTGCATTTTACTCCAAGCTTTTAACCGTTCATTCATTCCACCACTGCCCATATACGGAGGGTTGGCAATCACCACATGGTATTTGGGGCTTAAGAACTCGGCCTGATGCAGGGCTTGCAACACCTTGTCATGGGTGGCTCTTAGGAACAACTGGCCCGAAACATCCTTGGCCTGCAGTGCTTGCATCATGCCCGCCACATCGGCGAGTTCTGGCCGGATCAAGGAGCCAAAGTTGTCGGCTTCTTCGAACTGACGCAACGTGGTTTGCAGCGGAGCGGTAAACAGATCGCGCCCGACAAAGTCCATATACTCTTCGATTTCCCCTTCCTCGAAGTGGACATTCACCAGCACGCAGATATTGGGCTTGACGGTTTTGTTAAAGAAGCGCCGCTGCTTGGCGCGCGCCTTCATGGTCAGGGCAAAGGCGGCCAACTCCCCGGCGCGTTCGTCGATTTCGATGCCGTACAGGTTATGGGTGAGGATCATCGAAGGGATGTCGGCTGGCTCATATCCTTCCTCCTCATAGATGGCGTAGAGCAGGTCAAAGGCATAGGTGAGCATGTGGCCGGAGCCGCAGGCTGGGTCGCAGATCTTGATCTCCTCCGGCTTGCTGATGCGCAGAAAGTCGGTCTCCGCCTGTTCTGGCTTGATGTAGTAGTCCATCTTCTCAACCAGCTTCGAGCCGGGACGGTTGAGCAGCCACAGGCGGCCGAGAGAGTTCTCCACCAGATAGCGGACAATCCAGTGCGGGGTGAACAGCTGGGTGGCGGCGGGAATGTTCTCGGGGGTGATCTTCTTGTTCTTCTTCAGGCCGTCGAACACCTCGTCCTTCTTCTCGGAGATGTAGAACTGGTAGAGCCAGCCGATTACCTCGACATCTTCGCAGGCATCCGGCGTCATCGCCTCACGGGTATAGGCGAGGATGGAGTTGCCCGAGAGCAGATCGTCGGGCATCAGCAGTTCGGTGTAGTCGTCGATGCGCTGGAACAGGAACGGCATGGCCTTGTTCCAGTAGTTGCAGGCCGCCACCACAAGTAGGCGGTAGGCCTCCCCCTGCGGGTCGCGGCTAGGCGCACGGCCATCGAGCAGGGCGAAGATCTGCTGGCGTGTCTTTTCCGGAACCATCTCGTCGTCGATATGACCCATCTTAGCCTCGGCCAGGATCTCAGGCTGGAACTGACCGGGGTCGGCTGGAGAGACAATACTGACCCGGTTGTAGCGATTCACATCCATGAAGCGCAGGGCGCAGAAGCGGTTAAACCAGATGTAAGCCACCCGGTCGATAACCTGGTCTTTGCCTTGGTCTTTGATCGCTTCTTCAAGCTTTCTCACTGCAGCCGCATGTTCACGGCGTGCTGCGCTTTCTGCATCCAGCACTAGCGTGAACTTGGCGAAAACCTGTTCCATCAGAGCTCGCCTAGCATGTTGCGCGAATCGTTTTAATTTTTGTGTTTCCATCTCTTTAGGCTCCTCCGGTTGCAGCTGCTAAGCGGGTGACCGGCCATTTGGGGAAATTTTCATTCCATGTCTGGATATTAAAAACTTGGCAATTCTGAACTGGGTGTCTTTGCCAACGAGGCGAACCTTTGCCCACCGGCGATAACTTCTTGGCGATTTCATCTGATAAATTTGGCAATACCTCACCCTCAAGGGTGACCAAGCTGAGGTAATAAACGTCTTTTGAAAGCCTGCCTTCGGCCCAGCGATAGAAAAAACTGTCAATAAATTTTGAAGCAAATGTCGAGCTTAACGTTCCGTTGTTGAGCTCTTCCATGAACTTTTGAAGTCCCTTTTCCTGGGCTTTGGGATTACCCGGGTCTTTCACTTCAACAAACAGAATGGCCCTATCAAGCTCGACGATAAAATCCACACGATGCATTTCGCCAATACCGTGATAGTTGGGCTGATCGGACCTCATTTGATCGAATACGAGTGTGTCAATCGCATCGGTGAAGTCGATTTCGATGTCGCGTTCTCTGAGTTTCGTGTTAATTCTTGCGCTCATTTGCCCAAGCTACCCATTTTTTTAGTTACCTGCGCTTTGGTTATTTCGTTAAATGTGTCGGCAATAGCATTAGGGGTGATTGCACGGTAATCGTCGACGCTATCTACTTGGATATGGCCTTTCTCATCACGAAAGAGCACGTGGAAACGCACGTGGTCTTCTTTACCTTGATCCATCAGCAGATCAAACCACTTGAGCAGCGCATAGTCGTGGGTTGCCAGAATGATTTGTTGGCCATTGCGCGCCAGCTCCAGCAGGATCTCCACTAACAGCCTCATCAGCTTGGGATTCAAGTTAGTTTCAGGTTCATCCCAAAACAAAGGCCCACTGGTGCCGGGTTGAATAGCGCCCGTTTCTAGAAGGCGTGCGAGCATGCCCGCCTTGCGAAATCCTTCTGCCATGGCATTCGAGGAATACTCAGCATGTGTTGTACGGAAGGTAACCTTGCCGCCGCCATAGAAAATAAATTTCCCGCCACATACTTGTTCAATCTGCTCCATCGCCCATTTCGACTTTTCGTGCAGATTTTCGGTGCGGATCTCCGGCAGATCGAGCAATAGGCAAACATCTTGATATGACTGATCAAAGGACAGTCCGTATTTTTCATACAGGCTGTTGAACCCCTTCATGAATGAGAGGACTTCTTTGGTCGGGATGAATACCGCCTCAGCCAGATACTGCTCGTAGTTGGCTCGATCCTGGATAGCCAGTGCCTTGGAGTTGTTGAAGAAGGTTGCGGCGATTTTCTGCCCCCCAGCGAACGTCGCCGCCAAATAGGCCTGATCGGTCGCGCCCTGGCGATGCATCTTGCCAAGTTTTTCGTCCAGAGGCATGTGGAGACGCAGCAGCTTAGCGGTCAGCGCCATTTCGAGCTCATCGTCGCCGATATCAGGTTTGTTCTTAAACAGGGGCGCACCGGTGCAAAGCCCATAGGCCGCTTTAAGCAGATGGCTTTTGCCAGTCCCGTTTTCACCAATAATCACATTGATTTTGGCGGAAAAGTCGATAGACAGGTCGTTGAAGAGGGTGAAGTTCTTCAGCGTCAGGTTGGTAATCATATCTGAACCCTTTTCCCTTTACGGATTTCATCCAACAGTGCCTTGCGCATGGACTCCAGGTAGTGCATTACGTCGGCCTCATCAGCCAACCAGGCTTTGTCGTAACTTGCCCGCACCTGGCGGACATTGACGTATTCGACCTTAGGTTTCGGTGGAGGCGGCGGAGTATCGTCATCTTGGTCGTCTGATGGCACTGCTGGGGTGGGCGCTGGTCGCGGGGTGGCAAGATCGACCATCCGAGAGAGGAGCTTTTGGTAACCCTGCTCTTCAAAGCATCTTAACCGGTCGTTGATAACGGCAATCAAGCGCTGTTGGTTGATATCGGCGATCAAATCCCCATAGGGCTGGTCCAGCTCGGCTTGTCGCGCTTGTGGGAGCTTCTGATATTCCTCCATACTCTGCATACGGGTCTGCATAGTGTGCAGAGTGTCTATGGCATGTGAGCGCGTTTGCTGTACGGCTTGATCTATTTTCGCCGCCAGCGAATCGACTAGTGCCTTGACCTGCTGAATACGGTTGCCTGTAAAGCAACGCTGATCTTTCAGCTTATCGGTTATCTCCGCTACCTCATCTCCTGGCACGTAGGTAAAGTTAGCTTCTTGGGCCTGCACAAACTGACGCGCGTGGTCAAAGATCGCTTTCTGTGGGCCGCTCATGAATTTGCGGATGGGGTCGATGGTGTCGTCCTTCATATCCAGCAACCCATCTTCCTGCCGGCCAAGTTCAGTCAGGTACCAAGTGTAGGGTTTCCCCACCTGCTCTTTGAGCTTCTCTATCACTGGCATCAACGCATTGAGAAAAGGATATTGGGCGAGCTGTGCAATCAACGGGTTAAGCTGATGGATCAAGTCCTGAAAAGCTGTGCCCACCTCTTTGCCGAGGGCCTTGGCTTCGCTGGCTGCTGGCGGAGCATCAAAGAACTCTTCATAGAACGCTTTCAGGGCTCGTACCTGAGACTGGGTAAATTCGACTTGGGGTTCCAGCACCACATTGCTATGACCATGAGTATTACGTAGCGCCCGTTCCAGCGCATCCTCTTCCAGCAAGTTGCCGTCGGTACGGACTTCAACCTTACCGCGAGCGCAGAGGTTGGCCAGGGTACAAAGCACGGCCGCGTAGTACCAGCCATAGGGTTTGCGCTCGAATTTTTCCAGCAGGCTCTTCAGTGTGGTACGCACCCCTCCTCGATTGTTGCTCTGAATAAACGCCAACAGCTCCTGTTCGGACTCGGCCAGAGAGGTAGCGTCGTTACCGAACAACCCTTCCTGTGAGGCTTTAAGACATTGAGCAATATCGTTCTCGGTATAGGTGATGCCGCGCAGCATGCGAAGGTTCGGATAGGCACGGGAGATGAGTTCGTGGAATCCACGCAGCACCCGGGTTTGCGCATCTTCTGAACCAATTTCGATGTCAGCACCCGCCACAAACAACTTTGCCTTTCCCATCAGGATTTGAACGCGCTGCTGCAATTCGGCATACCGTTCCCGGTTCTGGAAGCCCTTGTCGGTCAGGATGCGCTTCACCGCCTCATGTTGGGTGATCGACATATTCTGTCGAATGTATTTCTCCGTCCGCTTGTACATGAGGAGATCACGCATCAACCGCTCATCTGTCGGTAGAACCATGAACAACTCGTCAGATTTATAGGTTGAGCTTGTGCGCAGCATTTGCTCGTTTTCTGCATGCTCATGGAATGAGCTGATGACATGGATAGCTAGCTCGTATTCTCGCCCATGTAGTCGATCATCGAGCTTCCTGGAAAACGGGTAGTCCTGCCCCCCTGTTTTATTGTCAGAAGCGTCGTAACGGATCTTTCGATGTTTGATGACGTAGTCGAACACGATCTTCTCAAGTTCGGCGGCAACGTCTGACGATTCTACCTCGGTGTTCTTGATCTCCTGCTCGACGTCTTTTTCCTCGTCGGTCAGGTATTCGTAAAGCTCGCCATTGCGCTGCACATAGGTCTGCTGCTCGAGAAGACTGAGAGCTTCTTCAATCCGTTTGCGAAGAGCGGGCAGGTCCTGATTAAAGCTGTCCAGCATCAGGACGCAGAGGTTACGGACGGTTGGTTTGAACTCCTTAACGTACTTAACCAAGAACAACGTCTTGAGCAGTTTGACGGCAAAAAGATTGTCGAGATGGCTCTCCGCCTGAATAACCGCTTTCTGGATCTGTGATTTCAGCGCGGTACGAATACCTTCGAACATCAGATCGAAGGTCGCTAATTGGCCAATTTCGTGGTCACCAATCTGGATCGCGACCTGTTGGAATACGCCCAACATCGAGCGCTCGCCCACTGAGCTGTGCTTACCTTCAAAGGCGTTATGCTGCGAAAGATTTTGAATGGCCGACTGGAAAAGTGCGAACTGGTACGGAATGAATGGATAGCTGTGGATGAAGTGATCCCGATTCTGATAGTTCCGGTAAGTTTGCGAGCCGTCGGCAAAGTCGAACAGGGTCTTAAAATTGTTGGACTGTGCGTGATAAATGTCCGAGAGCAGGCCAATGCCTTCTTCGGTTTTCATAAGCAGACGCTTCTGGATAACCTCTGCCACGTCGGCGCTGGTCAGTTTCATGCGGTTGGCAAACCGCGCCTGGATCTTCGAGAAGTCGTTGCCTTGCTGCTTGCCCATCTCGCCGACAACCGCGCCCATGTCCTCCTGGGCGGTCACGATGACCCATGCACGGCCCCGGCACTTGGTGGCCATGCTCTCGGCGATAGTCTGGAGGTTGGTCATCAGCTTAACATTGTCAGCAATGTACTGGCCGACCTCATCAACAAAGAAGTTCAGACGGAAATCAGGCAATTGCCGCTCGATATACGCATTCACCTGTTCGGCAAAATCTTCGATTGAGACACGGTATTGGCTACGGTATTTATCGAGTATCCCCATGGCGGATACCTCGTCACCACCATTTACCTGGGCATACGCTTTAGCAATATTTTTTGCCTCGAGTAACGCCTGTTCACGTCCCCGTTGCCACGTTCTGCCCGCAATGGATTCATAGGCCGATTTGAACTGGTCATAGAGACCACGGCTGTCGAGGTCACGCTCAAATTGGGCAATGTGTCCGTGTTTGCCGTAATAACCGCACATCTCGTCAAAGACCTTGACGAAGACCGCGAGGAGCGCATCGATCTGGGTCTTGCTGATGACATCCGCTTTCTGGTCGATGTTGAACAGAATGCTTTTCGATGGAATGGCAACAGCTCGCTTAAGATCACCGCGAAGGATTTCGTTGTCGCCACACTTGGGCAGAAACAGATCAAGAGCCGAGGCACCGTCGATCTGACGGTTTTCGAGCAAGAGCGCCAGCATCTTCAACAGGTGGGACTTACCTGACCCGAAGAAACCGGACACCCAAACGCCATTGGCACCTTGATAGTTGTTGTAGGCATCGAGAAAGGACTCAAGCCGCTTCTCGACTTCGTTGGTCAGAACGTATTCTTCAATCTCGAGGCGAAGGCTGGCTTCATCGTCAGCTTTGATGACTCCTTCAATCGGGCGGTCAACTGGCTTGTTAAAAATTGTCTTAAGAGTCATCACGCTTCCCTCGTATCTCATTATTAAAATCAGGCTTCGCAGTGAAAGATGTTAAATGCCCGGTAGTACTTGTCGTCATGCAGCCTTCCGAAGAGATCGAGCGAAGCGCCAGACTCGAGGGTGTGGGTGTAGGCACCCGGGAAAAACATGACAGTTGGCTTTTCTTTCGCCGTGCTCTGCAAATTGTTCAACACGTTGTGCGAGCGGATGTAAGGGAACACCTCGCCAACGCCGGATAAAAAAAGAACCTCGAAATCGGTGCTTGCCAACTTGGCTGCCATGGCCGGAACGAGATGCGCTTCGGGGTCCAGTACGCCCTGCAACAGTTCTTTGAGCTGCTCTTTAGAGACGGAATCCTCCATCTCGACAATCTGGTCCCAGATGTCGCGTTCTTTGAGGATTTCTATCGAAAGATCATACAAATTGATCTCCATAATCCGAATGCCGACCTGTTCAAGACGATTGATCAGCTGACGTTGGAGCCGCTCCATTTCGACAGACTCTTCCGGCTTGTAGGGACAGATAAAGAACGGGACCTCGTTGCCGAGCCCTTGCTTATTGAGAAAACGTTGGCCCGAGATCACAGCAAAGAGATGCTGAAATCTGGCTATATCCGCTGTCACTGTTTCATCCCCTTCACATCGGATTCAAATACAGGGAAGTGCAAAATATCCCTGTGGCTGCCTCGTTGGATCAGACTCAGCAGTTTTGGACTGAGCATTGCTGTGTGTATCATGCTGTTGGCCGTTAAGAGATCTGCCTCGCGAAGCATCTTGAACAAAACCTGCCGCAATTTGCCTCGTGTCGCCGGGGTGATCTCATCAAGCTCCAAATGCCACTCATATTTCCGGTTGAAAAAGGAATCAAAATCCTCGTGGGTCAGGTCGCTTTTCAGTGTGATGTAGCGCTCTCGAAGCACTTCGACGGCAAAATCAGCAATAAATCTGTACCGACGGCAAACGGCGAGCCACAGGAGATAAGCCTGCTCTTGGTGACTGCCCTCAACAAGGAATTCAAGTTCGTCTGAGCTCAACGTTCTGAGTCGAGAGATGATTTCACGACAGACTCGTTTGAGCGTATTCAGTGTTCGGGTCTGTAGTAGATTTTCTGCGATGACCTTGTCTCGAACAGAGCTCCAATCGCCAAGATCAAGATACAGCGCGGTCAGTTCCACCGATTCACGGTGAAATAGACTGCCCGTTGTAAATGACATGCTGTATCTATCGTTACTCATTCTTGGTTAGGATTCCTTTTTATAATGGTCTGCAGCGCCACCGGCCTTTACCCATTTGTCCACCTCATCCTTCTTGAACTTCCAGAGGCGGCCCATACGATGCGCGGGCATTTCGTGTTTATCAATCCACTTGTACACACTGTCATTGCTGACCCCGAGGTACTTGCAGATCTCACTTATCGATAACCAACGGTCTTCCATCTCAGCCATTTATCAAGCTCCTCATAGGGGCGACTGTGGGGTTCATCCATGTGCTCGTCAGAGGCAAGTAAGTGAAAACAGACGGATCTATCCCGATTAAATCATTTGGTGATGATATAAATCCATCACCTGATGTCAAACGGTCTTTGCCGATTTAAGCCGATTTTTTGCTAATAAGGTCGATATGAGTGCTGAACAGTGCGCAAAAATGGCCAGGTTTCCGAGAGCTGCGTTTTTCAAGATAGTTGTCGCGTAAACCAGTATTAAGCCGCCTGTTTTTGTTCTGGTTCCGCTCGCTCAGGATTCAGCATCACTGCGCCACTCGGTGTCCAACCTCGCGTCTTACCACCCCATCTAGCTGGATGCTTCGCTTTGGCTGCTTGATACACAGTATCTCGTTTCGCCAGCAGCCCTTTATCGTCAACCCGATGTCGTTCGCTCGGCATGACGAAGCGAATTGTCAACGCTGACCGAAAACTGATCCACTCTGGCTAATTTCGCCGATTGAAAAGTGACCGTTCCTTTGGTGAGCGCGTGACTGACCGTGGAGAAATGGCCCAAGCGTTGTCAGGCTTTATGGCTCGCGCAGCCGAGAAGCTGCGGGCCGAGGGGATGTGTTGCCAGCGGGTGCACCTGTTCGTGCGAACCAGCCCCTTTGATGAACGAGCGCCTTACTACAGTGAGCAGGCTGGCGTTCGGCTAGTTTGCCCTAGCGATGACACCCGGTTGTTGCTGCAGCAAGTGAACGTGCTGCTAGCGCAGATTTGGCGCGATGGTTACCGCTATCAGAAAGGCGGGGTCATGCTGAGTGAGTTCACCCCCAAGGGGCAGCAACAGGCTGACCTGTTTGCCCCGTCCTCCGCTCAATCGGACGCGCTGATGACAGTGATGGACCAGATCAAAGCCAAGGGATTGGGGCGCGTAGGCTTTGCCAGCCAAGGCACGGGGTCGCCTGAGTGGATGATGCGACAAGATCACCTGAGCCCCTGTTACACTACACGCTGGGAGGACCTGCCGGTGGCGATGTAGTCCTGAGTCGGTTAGTTGCGGGGCTGGATGGTTTACGCGTCAGGATCCAGTACCTCCCAACGTCCGCTCTTACGCGGTCCAACAAAGCGTAATCGTCCATCTTTGACCAGCACGGCAACAGCTCTCTCCACTGTACTGGTCGACTTGCCAATCCGCTCTGCAACTTGCTTGAGCGTTATGGTCGGCTCAGCCGCCAGTTCCGCCAAGATGGCCTGGGGTGTTTTGACCCGCTTTTCTACCTGCGTTTCAACCTTCATTTCTACCCGCATTTTCTCCTGATGAGGTGATACTGCTGCTGGTTGAATCGCAATCGCCTGGGCCAGCGCATCGCGCAGCGCTTCCAGTAAAAAGAGGATAAACTCGGTACAATCACTGCGACTATCAGCCTGACTTAGTTGCTGATAGTAGTGATCTTGCCGAGCTTTGATCACCGTCTCCACTGGTAAGAAGGCCATTACTGGCTGCCAGCGACTCAATATCACCGTCTGCCATAAACGTCCCATCCGACCATTTCCATCCGCAAAGGGATGAATAAACTCCAACTCATAATGCAAGGCACAGGAAGCGATCAGCGGATGAGCCTCGGTCTCAGCCAGCCAAGTCAATAGCTGTCCCATTAGACGAGGGACCTGGTTCGCAGGGGGAGCCATATGCACTAACTGCTCGCCTCGATAGATACCTACGCCACCGCTACGCCAGTGACCCGCATCATCACAGAGTCCACGCATCAGGAGTCCATGAGCACCAAGTAAGTCTTCCGCTGAAGCCGGATCCCAATCAGGCATTGCTTCATAGGCCGCAAACGCATTACGGACCTCTTGGATTTCCCGTGGAAGCCCAAGCACCGTCTTCCCCTCAATCACTGCCGTCACCTGCTCGACACTCAGGGTATTGTGCTCTATAGCCAAGGAGGCTTGGATAGTGCGGATCCGGTTCTCTCGACGCAGCATCGGCACCTGGGAGCTCTGAGCAAACCGCCACTGCCCCACCAACTCGGCAATCTCCGCCACCCGACTCAACATGGCGTGGGTCAGGGTGAAGGGAGGGGAATAAGCTGCCATGGGTTACTCCAACTGATGCGATAACAAATGAGGGTTAGCTTAACAGATCCGGGAGCAGAAACTCCCGGATCTGATGCCATCTAAAACTGCAGTAAAAGTCTTTTTATCAACACCAATAAGCCTTCAAATGTTACTCCCCCCGAAACAGCGGTATCCTTCTCCGCGTCTCTTTGTCTCGTTTTTAGCCAAATAGGCTGCCCGCACAAACATCTTCTTGAGTGACTCGGTATCATTCCGCTCAATGAGATACTCAGCATTCTTGGGGAAATGCACCAATCCCATTTTTTTACAATCTTGCAGAGAGATATTTTCATCACTCACAGCGCTGTGCCACGCTACTCTTACTTTATTAGCAAGGTTCATTCTTTCAGATTCATAGTTCCCTAATTTGTAGTAAGCATCCCTATTTAAAAAAAACATCATGTGATAGTGAGGACAGGGAGCATCGGCTGTTTGCTCCTTAGCCCAAACGTATCTAATCTCAGTCGAATGAACCCTCTTTCCTTCATAACGTCGTTCTGACTCATCGCACTCAATGAGCCATTTAAGCCTTGAAAAGAACTCCTTAAGTATCCTTGAGCCCGACTCAGGCTTTAATGCTAAATACATTCCAAAAGCAGGGTCCTGTTGAAAACGGAGATCAACTCGAAAGGCAAATACTCTGGAGTAATGCTTAAGAGCGTTCTCCAATACAGAGAGGATTTTCTCTAAATTATCCACATTAAAGCTATAGTTCCGACCTTCGTAGAACTGCTGAGCAAGCAGGACATACTCTTCTATAGAAATAGACATTTGAACTCTCCCAATAGATTGTTGATAGACATTGAAGGTTTAAATCGTGATGGATGTATTTTGCGGATAGTGCCGTAGTATGTTTCAAACACGGTCTATTAACTGGTGTAATCACCAGGATAGTTTGTGTATAGATGCGATTAACACTTTCTTTGAATACGGAATAGAGCAATTAAACTACCATGATAAACGATGGCTATTGCTTAGCATGGTTCAAGCAGGCAGCTTCATAAGCTTTCAATATACCACCAATGAAGATGTCATTGAGTTTAAATATACACATTCATTCAACTTAAAACATATATTACTATTACCTACACAAATGCATTGAATATCAAACCAGCTTGAAAACTCTTATCCCAGATAGGACAAGACTTGTAGCATGAGCAACAAGCTAATTTGTTCAAATTATTATTCAGAAATTAGCCCTAGCGAAGATTTATTTTCTCTTCAATCCATGACTCTATTTCAAAGCTAACCCAAGCAACAGATCTTGGGCCGATCTTGACTGATGCGGGAAATTTCCCGTCATTCATCTGACGGTAAACAGATGCCTTAGAGAGTGATGTCATTGCCATGACATCTTTCAATTTAATTAGTTTCATGATGAGCTCCTTTGTCGTACATAGGAGAATGCCCACATGTAAAAAACATGCCTCATCAGAGCACCAGCAAAAACAACTACAGGACACACCGCACTATAATTCCTGCAACATACATAAAAGCATTACTTGTACAGCATATGACATTTATGGTCATACATAAGAGTAACGCTTTATTATTCAAAATGGATATCTAGATAACAGCTCAACCCCTTCATTACTGTTACAAGACCAAGCGGATGAGTGATGCAATCTTGTTCCAGGTAGACACAATGACTGCAGCACAAAGCCATAAGCACTTTACGTAGTATTGAGCCTTAAACAACATAAATCCAGCATAGATAGAACATCTAACTTAAGTGATCTGATTCAAAAATATGACACAATTAAATTGAAAATCACGCAATAAAAAGTCATAAAATAACGACAAAATGACAACAAAAGTTCATTGAATTACTAAGTAATAACAGGGTGGGATATTAAGATGGCTCAAATAATAAATTCAATTGGCCTTACAAATAGACAAATAAACTATCTGTCAAAAGTGATACCTAATGTAGACTTCAACCATATTTATGATGAAAATACCTTTTTAAATGCAATTCAAAAAAACGCCAGCGCTATATTAAACCGTTCTGCATATAAGATTTTTAGTTTCGAACAAGATATTAACAAGGTTAAATTGATTGATTACATCAATTTTGAATGCATGGAAATAAACAACTTTGACTGGATTGATACAGAAAATGAAAGGCTATGCGATTATATTTGGTCTTATATTAGAGTTTTAAAATCATCAACACCACACAACAATATCTATATAGATAAGGCAGATATTTTTAATACAGGAAAAGGTCAAAATTCAACTGATGGCTATCTTTTTGAGATAATGAAAATTCCACTCCTGCCAAAAGATAGTAAAGCAAAGAAAGCATCTATTATTTGTTTTTTTGATTTGTTGGATCATGAACCAAAAATAAAAAGCGCCATTCTTAATACTTTAAAAGAACCTGATTACCCATGACCCTCAGCCAGCTTCAAGAGCCGATATGGCATCGGAGGGCTTGCCACGACTGCATGCCC
>NZ_JAPDBQ010000108.1:0-15106 GCF_027705325.1 Aeromonas sp. QDB18 | reverse complement strand
TGGGGCATGCAGTCGTGGCAAGCCCTCCGATGCCATATCGGCTCTTGAAGCTGGCTGAGGGTCATGGGTAATCAGGAAGGAATATGACGATGGACAAGATGAAAGATGTGGCACTGCTGGTGGGTCGTGTACTGCTGGCGCTGATGTTCGTGATGGCTGGCTGGGGCAAGATCGGCGGTTACGCCGGTACCCAGGGTTACATGGAAGCCATGGGCGTGCCCGGGTTCATGCTGCCCCTGGTGATCCTGCTGGAGCTGGGTGGCGGTCTTGCCATCATGCTGGGCCTGTTTACCCGCAGCCTCTCCGTGCTGCTGGCCGGTTTCACCCTGATGGCCGCCTTCATCTTCCACTATCAGCCTGCCGAGCAGATGCAGATGCTGATGTTCATGAAGAACGTCTCCGTGGCCGGTGGTTTCCTAGCCCTGGCGGCGGCCGGTGCAGGGGCTTTCAGCCTGGATGCCCGCCTCGGCAAGCACTGGTAATACCCTGACGTTTCAAGTTTTCCAACGCCTTTTGGCCGGTGCCTTGCACCGGCTTTTTTGTGCCCGCTTCCCGGGGATGCCATCTGTGTGACGGCGCGCAGTCCGGACGCCACAAGTGCCTTTTGCATCTTATCCCCCGATCCCCGACAATCCCGATTCGCGTGCCGTGACGGGAATGCCAGAGAGTGTCCCCCCGCGCACCCCCTCTTCATGAAATTGGCGGGAGTCGTCCATGTTTACCCTCTACCACTCCAATCAGCTGGATCTGCTCAAGGAGCTGCTGGTGAGCCGCATCCGGCAGGCTCCGCTCTCCCACCCCTTCGATCGGGAGCAGATCCTGGTGCAGAGTCCCGGCATGGCCCAGTGGCTCAAGCTGGAGCTGGCCAAGGCGTTCGGCATCGCCGCCAACATCGACTTTCCCCTGCCCGCGAGTTTCATCTGGGAGATGTTCACCCGGGTGCTGGCGGACGTGCCGCGCCAGAGCCCCTACAACAAGGGGGCCATGAGCTGGCACCTGATGACCATTCTGCCCACCCTGCTCGGCAGACCCGCCTTTGCGCCCCTCGCGGCCTATCTGGGGGGCAGTGACGGGGCGGCGCCGGAGCAGGTGCGGCTCTGGCAGCTCTGCCAGAAGGTGGCGGATCTGTTCGACCAGTATCTGGTCTACCGGCCGGACTGGATCGCCCGCTGGGAAGAGGGGGAAGGATTGAGCCAGGAGCTGGCCGGGGTGAGCGGTCAGGATTGGCAGCCCGAGCTCTGGCGCGAGCTGGTGGCCCGCACCCTGGCCCTCAGCCCCAGCGGCTACCACCGCGCCAACCTCTACGAGGCCTTCATCCACGAGCTGGAGCGCACCCGGGATCTGCCGGGCAGGCTGCCGCAACGGGTCTTCGTGTTCGGCATCTCGGCCCTGCCGCCCCGCTACGTGGAGGCCCTGCTGGCCCTCGGCAGCCGCCCCGAGGTGGAGGTGCACCTGTTTGTGACCAACCCCTGCCGCTACTACTGGGGGGACTTGCTCGATCGCAAGACACTGGCGCGCCTCGAAAACAAGCTCAAGCCCGGTACGGATCTCGAGACCCTGCAGGGCCCCGCCAATCCGTTGCTCGCCTCCATGGGCAAGCTGGGGCGCGACTACCTGCACCAGCTGATGGAGTTGGAGGTACCGCAGATCGAGGCCTTCGTCGACATCGAGGATCGCGACGATGAGGGCAAGGTCACCTTGCTGCGGGCCATCCAGAAAGACGTGCTGGAGCTGGCGGAACGGGGGGCCGGCGAGTTCAACCTCGATGCCAGCCACCACAAGAGCCCTGTCAGCCTGGATGACGGCACTTTGCAGATCCACGCCTGCCACGGCCCCATGCGGGAGCTCGAGGTGCTGCACGACCGGCTGCTGGCCCTGTTCGAGCAGGATCCCACCCTCACCCCCAAAGACGTGGTGGTGATGATGCCGGACGTCAACAGCTACGGTCCCTACATCCAGGCCGTTTTTGGCAAGGAGGGCGGCAAGGGGCGGGGCGGGGCCCGCGGCCAGATCCCCTTTGCGATCTCCGATCGGGCGGCGAGCCAGGAGAGCCCGCTGCTGCAAAGTTTCCTCGCCCTGCTCAGGCTGCCGAACGCCCGCTTCGGAGCGGGGGAGCTGCTCGCCATCCTGGAGGTGCCCGCCGTGCTGCGCCGCTTCGAGCTGGACGACGACGAGTTCAACGTGCTGCGGCGCTGGGTGCAGGAGACCGGCATCCGCTGGGGGCTGGATGACGACTATCCCGAGCGCTTCGCGCTGCCGCGTCTGTCCGGCAACAGCTGGCTGTTCGGCCTGCGGCGCATGCTGCTGGGTTTTGCCATGGGGGACGGGGAGCCGGTGGCGGGGATCCTGCCCTATGCGGACATCGAGGGTCAGCAGGGGCTGATCCTCGGCAAGCTCGCCTGGTTCGTCGACTCCCTGGCGGAGTTTCTGCCCAGGCTGCAACAGGCGCAGCCGCTGGCCGAATGGCACGCCTGCCTGCTGGCGCTGCTGGAGCGCTTCTATCTCGCCGACGAGGATGAAGAGCGCCAGCTCCAGCTCATTCGCAGCCAGCTCACCGACTGGCAGGCCCAGCTCGGCGAGGCCCGCTTCGAGCAGGCCATCAGTGCCGACCTGTTGCAGGACTACCTCGGCAGCGTGCTGGGGGAGTCCCGCTCCAGCCAGCGCTTCCTCGCCGGTCAGGTCAACTTCTGCACCCTGATGCCGATGCGCTCCATCCCCTTCCGCCAGGTCTGCCTGCTCGGCATGAACGACGGCGTCTACCCGCGCACCCTGCCCCCCATGGGCTTCGATCTGATGGCGGTGGCCTCGCGGCGCGGGGACCGATCCCGCCGGGATGACGACCGCTACCTCTTCCTCGAGGCGCTCCTCAGTGCCCAGCAGGGGCTCTACATCAGCTATCAGGGGTTCAGCGCCCAGGACAACAGCGAGAAGGTACCCTCCGTGCTGCTGGCGGAGCTCATCGACTACGTGCGCCAGGGCTTCGTGCTGGCGGGGGATGAAGATCTCGACGACGACACCTCGGGCCGGCGGCTGCTCGAACACCTGATCGTGGCGCACCCCCTCACCCCCTACAGCCCGGCCTACTTTTACCCCGAACCCGGCTCCGGTCTCTTCACCTATGCCGCCGACTGGCTGCCGGCCCTGAGCCCGGAGCGGGGGGCCGCCAACTTCCAGAGCGGCGATCTGCCCCTGCCTGCGGAGTGGGGCAGGGAGCAGGGGCTGGAGCTGGCGGAGCTGCTGCGCTTCTATCGCCAGCCCGCCAGGTACTTCCTCAACCGCCGCCTCAAGGTATGGTTCGAGCTGGAGGAGGCGACCATCGAAGACAGCGAGCCCTTCGAGCTGGACGGCCTGCAGCACTATCAGCTCAAGGCGCTGCTGCTGGATGCCCATCTGACCGAAGGGGAGAGCGAGGCCCGTCGCCACCGGCTGCAACTCTCCGGCCTGCTGCCGCAAGGGTGGTTCGGCAGCCTGCTGCTGGAGGAGATCGACGGCGAGATGGGCAAGCTGGCGGCGCGGCTGCGTCCCTGGACGGGGGACAAACAGGCGGTGGAGATCGACATCGCCCTGGCCCAGGGGCAGCTTCAGGGCTGGATAGACACCCAGAAGGGACGAGCGCTGGTGGTCAAACCCGGCAGCTTCAACGGCAAGGATCTGCTGCTGGCCTGGATCCAGCACCTTTGCCTCTCATTGAGCAGCGTCCCCGGCGACACCCTGCTGTTCGATGCCAAACAGAGTCTGCGGCTGCCAAGGCTTGCGGCGGACGAGGCGCGGCCCAGGTTGGCGGCCCTGGTGGCCCTCTGGACCCAGGGGATGAAGCGGCCGCTGCCCTTCTTCCCGAGCACCGCCTGGGAGTGGCTCAAGGCGATCGAGAAGGATCCGGCAAAGCCGGAGGAGGCCGACAAGGCGGCGCTTGCCCGCTTCAACGGCGGCTACATGGTGACGGGAGAGGGGCAGGACGTCTATGTCGCCCGCTGCTTCCCGGAACTCGATGACGAGGTGCTGGCCCAGTTGCAGGGGCTGGCCCGTGAACACCTGACCCCGCTCCATCAGGCGCTGGAGGAGTTGCAATAATGGCTAACCCGCTCAATCCCCTGCGTTTTCCCCTCTATGGCGAGCGGCTGATCGAGGCCTCCGCCGGGACCGGCAAGACCTATACCATCGCGGGCCTCTATCTGCGCCTCTTGCTGGGCCACGGCCCGGTTATCGAACAAGCAGGCGAGGAGGGGGGAGATGCCGGTCAGCCCTGTGCCCACGAGCGGCCCCTGTCGGTGACCGAGATCCTGGTGGTGACCTTTACGGAGGCGGCCACCGCCGAACTGAGGGGGCGGATCCGCGCCCGCATCCACGAGGCGCGTCTCGCCTTCATGCGCGGCCAAAGCACGGACACCCTGCTGGCCCAGCTGCTGGCGGAGGTGGAGGATCACGACCTGGCGGCCCGTCGCCTGCTGGCCGCCGAGCGGCAGATGGACGAGGCGGCGGTCTTCACCATCCACGGCTTCTGCCAGCGGATGCTCAGGCAGAACGCCTTCGAGTCGGGCGCCCTCTTTGAAACCGAATTTTTGACCGACGACAGCCGGCTCCGGCTGCAGGCGGTGAGTGACTACTGGCGCGCCGAGTTCTATCCGGTGGATCAGCCCCTGGCCCGGGCGGTGCGAAGGCTCTGGCCGAGCCCCGCCGCCCTGCTGCGGGAGATGGGGAGCTGGCTCGACAACGACGAGCTGGAGATCCGCCCGGTGGCGGGGGAGGAGACCCTGGCGGCGCGGCACAGCGTCGCCATGGCCCGCATCGGGGCGGTGAAAGCCGGGTGGCTGGCGCAGACGGACGAGATCCGCCGCCAGACCGAGGGGCAGATCAGCCGTTACACCGGCAAGAACTACGAGGGGTGGCTTGCCAAGATTGGCGACTGGGCGCAGGACGAGACCAGCGGCTACGTCCTCCCCAAGGAGCTGGAGCGCTTCGGCCAGCAGGCGCTGGAGGAGAACCTCAAGAAGGGGGGAACGGTGCCCACCCTGCCGCTCTTTGGCGAGATAGACGCCCTGCTGGCGAGCCGACCCGGCATCCGGGATCTCGTCTTGCAGCGGGCGGCCAGGGTGGTGCGCAGCCGGATGCAGGAGAGCAAGCGCCAGGCCCATCAGCTCTCCTTCGACGATCTTCTGCGGGATCTCGACGGGGCGCTCGGCTCGGGCCTGGGGGAGCGGCTGTGCGAGCGCATCCGCGCCACCTACCGGGTCGCCATGATCGATGAATTCCAGGATACCGACCCCCAGCAGTACCGCATCTTCCACCGCCTTTACGGCGGTCACCAGGACACGGCGCTCCTGATGATCGGCGACCCCAAGCAGGCCATCTACGGCTTTCGTGGCGCCGACATCTTCACCTACATCCAGGCGCGGCGAAATGTGAGCGCCCACTACACCCTCGGGCGCAACTGGCGCTCAAGCCGCGCCCTGGTGGCGGCGGTCAACGGCCTGTTCGAGCGGGCGAAGGATCCCTTCATCTACGAGGCGGACATCCCCTTCCTGCCGGTGGAGGCGCAGGGCAAGAGCCGGGCACTGCTGATCGAGGGGCAGACCGCCCCCGTGCTGCACTGCTGGCAGCTCACCGGTCAGCCCACCTTCAACAAGGGGGAGTACCAGAGCAGGATGGCCCGCGCCACGGCGGCGGAGATCCATCGCCTGCTCACGCTGGCCCGGGAGGGCAAGGCGATGCTCGGCAGCGAGCCGGTCAGGGCCGGGGATATCGCCGTGCTGGTGCGCACCGGCGCCGAGGGCAAGCTGGTGCAGCAGGAGCTGGCACGCCTTGCCATCGCTTCCGTCTATCTGTCGAACCGCGAGAGCGTGCTGGCCCAGGTGGAGGCGCGGGAGATCCTGCTGATCCTGCACGCCTGCCAGAACCCGAGCGATGAGCGAAGCCTTAGGGCAGCGCTCGCCACCGGCCTGTTCGATCTCGATGCCAGGGCCCTGGACGCGCTGGCCTCGGACGAGCGGGCCTGGGAGAGCGCGGTGCAGGAGTTCATGGGATACCGCGCGGTCTGGCATCGCCACGGGGTGCTGGCCATGCTGCGGGCCCTGATGCACGGGCGCAACCTCGCCGCCTCCCTGCTGGCGAGCCCCTACGGGGAGCGGCGGCTGACCAACTTCCTCCATCTCGGCGAACTGCTGCAACAGGCGAGCGGCGAGCTGGACGGGGAGTACGCCCTGCTGCGCTGGCTCGGGGAGGCGGTGAGCCAGCCCAACGGCCAGGACGGGGAGCAGATACTTCGCCTGGAGTCCGAGCGCAAGCTGGTGCAGATCGTCACCATCCACAAATCCAAGGGGCTGGAGTACCCGCTGGTCTTCCTGCCGTTCATTTGCAGCCACCGCGCCGCCGACACCCCCCTGTTCCACGAAACGGGGGAGGCGGGCAATCGCACCGTGCTCGATCTCACCGGCGCCGAGGAGTCTCTGGCCGAGGCCGACAAGGAGCGCCTCGCCGAAGACTTGCGCCTGCTCTACGTGGCCCTGACCCGGGGGGTCTATGCCACCTGGCTCGGGCTGGCGCCGGTGCGCTCCGGGGCGGGCAAGTCGGAGAAGACCGACCTGCACCGCACCGCCATCGGCTACCTGCTGCAAAAGGGGGAGGAGGGGGACGCCGGGACACTGGCGACCGCCCTCACCGACCTGGCCCAGGCCCTGCCGGGGGTGGCCGTCGGTGAGCCCTCGCTCACCCGCCCGGCCCCGCTGCCCGCCGAAGCGGAGAAGCCGGGGGAGCCCACTGTGCGCGCGTTCCAGGGGCAGCTTGAGCGGGACTGGTGGATCAGCTCCTACTCCGGGCTCGCGGCCCAGGGCAACGGCCACGGCAAGGGGGTGCTGGCCAACCCCGGCTTCGATGACGAGGTGGCCACCGAGGCTGCCGTCACCGTGCAGGAAGAGGAGGCGCCCGCCCCTTCCATCTTCACCTTCCCCAAGGGGGCGCGTCCCGGCACCCTGCTCCACTGCCTGTTCGAGACCATCGACTTCGAGCACGCGGGGGGCGAGTCGCTGGCACAGCACATCGCCGCCCTGCTGACCCAGGAGGGGTTCGACGAAGGCTGGGCCCCCGTGCTGCAACAGCAGGTGGAGGCGGTGCTGGATACCCCCCTTGAGACCGGCCTTGGGGATCCGGTGCGGCTGCGGGATCTGGCCCCCGAGCGCAAACAGGTGGAGCTGGAGTTCTTCCTGCCCATGGGGCGGGTGACGGCACCGGCGCTGACCGCACTCTGCCAGCAGCACGACCCCCTGTCGCGGGACGGCAAGCCGCTCGGTTTTGCCACCGTGCAGGGGATGCTCAAGGGCTTCATCGACCTGGTGTTCGAGTGGCAGGGGCGCTGGTATCTGCTCGACTACAAATCGAACCACCTTGGCATGAGCCCCGCCGATTACGGCCGCCCGGCCCTAGAGCGGGCCATGGTCGAGCATCGCTACGATCTGCAATACCAGCTCTATTCGCTGGCCCTGCATCGGCTGCTCGCCTTGCGGCTGCCGGGCTACGATTTCGACCGGCATTTTGGCGGGGTCTTCTATCTCTTCCTGCGCGGCATGCCCCAGGGGGGCATTTTCCATGCCAGGCCCAGCCGGGAACTGGTGCTGGGGCTGGACGAGTTGTTTAGTAAAGGTGTGACATCTGACGATCATCGTTTAGAGAAATCGAACAAGGCAGAGGCATGAGGGGCGAGATGAAGGGCGAAACCATGATAGAGCGGCTGAAAGCCTTGGCGCTGGCGGGGCGCATCCGCCAGCTTGACCTGCAATTTGCCAGGCTGGTGGCCGACCTGGGCGGCAGCCCCGAGCTGGTGCTGGGGGCCGCGCTCGCCTGCCATGAGCTGGGGCGCGGCCATGTCTGCCTGCCGCTGGCGATGCTCGCTCAGGGCGGTGACGGGCAGGGATCCTCGCGCCCCTTCGGGCTGGATCCGGATCAGAGCCGGGATTTGCTGGCGGATCTCGCGGATCCCGCGAGCTGGCCCGCCCTCTTTGCGGCCAGCCCCCTGGTGGGGAGCGAACAGGAGGAGGGAGAGACCCCCCGCTGGCCCCTGCGGCTCTGGGGGGATCGCCTCTACCTTACCCGCTACCACGACTTTGAGCTGGGGGTGGCCCGCCACCTTAGCGCCTTGAGTGAACGGGCCGAATGGCCGGAGATTGCCCCGGCCCTGTCACGCCTCTTTGCCCGCGACTACGGCCTGGTATTCGGGGCCCTGCTCAAGGCCCGCCTCGCGCCGGATTTCTCCGTCCGCCACTTTGTGGAGAAGTACCTGGATCTGGTCTTCCCCCATGAGGTGGAGTGGCCGGCCGTGGAGACCCTGCTAAAGAGCGCCCAGGCAGCCAGCGAGCTGGAGCGGCTGGATACCCTGGTGCCCGAGGCGCTCTGCTGCAACGGCCAGAAGCTGGCGGCGGCCACGGCGGCGGCGCGCCCCTTCGCGGTCATCTCCGGCGGCCCCGGCACCGGCAAGACCACCACGGTGGCCAAGCTCCTCGCCATCCTGGTGGAGACCGGCCTGCAAGGGGGCAAGGCACCGGCGATCCGGCTGGTGGCCCCCACTGGCAAGGCGGCGGCGCGTCTGACCGAGAGTATCGGCGCTGCCCTGCAGGCCCTGGGTCTGCCCCCCGAGTGGGTACAGGCCATCCCCACCGAGGCGGGCACCCTGCACCGGCTGCTCGGGGTGATCCCCGGGCGCAGCCAGTTCCGCCATCACAGAGGCAACCCGCTGCACCTCGACCTGCTGGTGGTGGACGAGGCTTCCATGGTGGACCTGCCCATGATGGCGCGCCTGCTGGATGCGCTGCCCCGCCACGCCCGCCTCATCCTGCTCGGCGACAAGGATCAGCTCGCCTCGGTGGAGGCGGGGGCCGTGCTCGGGGATATCTGCAGCTTTATCGAACAGGGCATCAGCCCCGCCCAGGCACACTGGCTCTCCCGCCAGACCGGCTATCGCCTGCAAGGCACGCCGGCGGGGGCCAGCGTGCGCGACAGCCTCTGTTTGCTCTCCAAGAGCTGGCGCTTTGACCAGCATTCGGGCATCGGCCAGTTGGCGCGGGCCTGCAACAGCGGCGACGGGGCGGCGGTGGAGGCGGTCTGGGGCGCAGGATTTGGCGACATCCGCCTGCACCCCTGGGCGGGGGAGGCCTACAACGCCCTGATTGCCCAGGGGGTCGCCGGTTATGGCAGCTACCTCAAGGCGGCCCGGGCCGGCGAGGATCCGGCGGCGGTGTTCAAGGCGTTCAACGGCTTCCAGATCCTCTGCGCCCTGCGGGACGGCCCCTTCGGGGTGACGGGGCTCAACGAGCGCCTCGAACTGGCCCTCGCCAAGGCAGGGCTGATCGCCCGCGACGGCGACTGGTATGCGGGCCGCCCGGTGATGGTGGTGCGCAACGACCACGGGGTCGGCCTCTACAACGGCGACATGGGGCTCTGCCTGCCCGATGACACCGGCCGCCTCAAGGTATGGTTCGAGCAGCCGGACGGCACCCTGCGGGCCCTGCTGCCCAGCCGGTTGCCCCCCCATGAGACGGTCTACGCCATGACCATCCACAAATCCCAGGGGTCGGAGTTTGCCCATACCGTGCTGGTGCTGCCCGACAGCCCCAGCCCGCTCCTGACTCGCGAGCTGGTCTACACCGGCATCACCCGCGCCAAGGCCCGCCTCGATCTCTACGGCGATCGCGCCCTGCTGGCACAGGCCGTGCGGAAAAAGACCGAGCGGTATTCGGGGTTGGCACAGAGGTTGGGGGAGTAGATTTAAAACCCTTACTAAGGAAAGTGCGAACAAGTATCCCAAGAACAATAAATGAAAATTTTAGTCATTTAATATCAATGGGTTACCAGTAAATGCTCTCGTGCCATATGACTTATTCGCACCTTCCCTTGATCATCTCGACTTACTGGTCTGCTTCGGCAAACGGCTTCATCACTTCGATTTACTGGTTTGCTTCTGCGAACTGCTTCATCACCTCGGCGTGCTTGATCATGCCGTCGGCACGCAGACCAAGGTTCTTCACGAACTCAGCCTTCTTGGCCGGATCTTCAATCTTGTCGTAGCGCTGTTGCAGATGGGCCTGGATCTGTTCCGGGGTCATGTTCTTCATGCGGGCCATCTTGTCGTGGCGGCCGCCATGATGCTTGCCGCCCATCATGCCGGTACCGTCCATGGGGCAACCGGTCGCCGTGGCCTGGGTCGGCTGGGCGGTGGAGACGGCCTCGCTGGCGGCATAGGCACCGAGGGGCAGGCCGAGGATCAAGGTGGCGGTCAGCAGGGTCTTGGTCAGCTTTTTCATGGGTAACTCCTGTCGGATGTGTACGGGTAGAGGCTCTTTCGCCTTGGTATCCAGTAAACACCGTGGAAGTGTCTGAAATTTGCCAGTAGAGGCCTATTTTGTAGCAGAGTGTGGCACAGGGGCGTGCTGGCACACTTTGACACAACCCGCCCGGTTGATTTTCGTATAATCGCCCCAGCCCGATAACGGAGAGATGATGATGAACCAAGGCTGCCCTCATATTCTGGTGGTCGATGACCACAGCGAGATCCGCGATCTGCTCAAGCGCTTTCTGGAGCAGCATGGCATGCGCGTCAGTTGCGCCCGCGATGGCAAGGAGATGAAGCGGCTGCTGGATGAGCGGGAGTTCGACCTGCTGGTGCTGGATCTGATGATGCCTGGGGAGGATGGCCTCACCCTGTGCCGCGAGCTCAGGGTCAAATCCCGCCTGCCGATCATCATGCTTACCGCAATGGGGGAGGAGACGGACCGCATCATCGGCCTGGAGATGGGGGCGGACGACTACCTCTCCAAACCGTTCAACCCGCGGGAGCTGCTGGCCCGCATCAAGGCGGTGATGCGCCGTACCCAGGCGGAGAGCCTGCCCGTGCCGGAGACCCTGACCCGGGATCTGCGCTTCGATCGCTGGCTGCTCGACGTCAATCGCCGGGAGCTGGTGGACGAGGAGGGGGTGGGGATGAGCCTCTCCACCGCCGAGTTCGATCTGCTCAAGGTGTTTCTGGAGCGGCCCCAGCGGGTGCTGAGCCGGGATCAGTTGCTGGATCTGGCCCGTGGCCGGGAGGCGGTGGCCTTCGATCGCGCCATCGATACCCTGGTGAGCCGGCTGCGGCGCAAGCTGGAGAGGGATCCCAAGAATCCCGAGCTCATCAAGACCATCTGGGGTGGCGGTTACCTGTTCGCCGCCGACGTGACCCAGGAGTGAGGCCGACATGATCAAGCGCGTCTTCGCCAGGCTGCTGCCCAAGGGGTTGACCGGCCAGATAGTGCTGGTGGCCCTGGCGGGGCTGGTGCTGATCCAGCTGCTCAGTATCCAGATCTACCGTTCGGACAGGGAGGAGGCCCTCGGTTACGTCAACAGCCGCAACGCCATGCAACGCATCATCTCCGTGGTGCGCCTGCTCTCCCTCTCTCCTCCTTCCCTCTATCACGAGATCCTCAAGGCGAGCCGCAGCGAGACCCTGCTGCTGCGTCTGGCCGACGAGCCGTTGCAGCCGGACAACCGCAGCCCCCGCTTCGAGAAGCTGGTGCGGGCCAAGCTCGGCTATCCACCCTCCCTGGCGGTGGAGATCAGCGCCGAGCTGAAGCAGGACATCCAGCGCAGCCGGGCCTGGCAGCACCACAACCGCATGATGAAGGATCGCAACGGCATGCCGCCGCCACAGGACATGCGGCTCTACGGCTCCATCGAACTGCCCAACGGCGGCTGGCTTCAGTTCAGCTCCCTGGTGGACAAGGAGACGGCGAGCTGGTCCTGGCAGACCACCCTCAACCTGCTGCTGGTGGCGAGCCTGGTGATCGGCCTGATGATCTGGCTGTTCCGCCGGGCGACCCGTCCCCTCAAGCAACTGGCTGCCAACGCCGACAGGCTGGGGCGTGGTGAGGACATCGAGCCCCTGCGCGAGGAGGGGCCCACCGAGATCCGCGAGTCCATCCAGGCCTTCAACCGGATGCACACCCGGCTCGATCGCTTCGTGCAGGACAGAACCCGGATGCTGGCCGCCATCTCCCACGACCTGCGCACCCCCATCACCAGCCTGCGGCTGCGCAGCGAGTTTCTGGCGGACGGGGAAGACAAGGAGCGCTTCCAGCAGACCCTGCAGCAGATGGAGCAGATGCTGGCGGCGACCCTGAGCTTTGCCCGGGAGGAGGGGCAGCAGGAGGCGACCCGGGAGCTGGATCTGGTCAGCCTGCTGGAGAGCCTGTGTGACGACTATGCCGACATGGGCCAGCCCGTCACCTGCCTGGCCGAGGGCAAGGAGGTCTACGCCTGCCGGGCCAACACCCTGCGCCGGGTACTGCAAAACCTCATCGGCAACGCCATCAAGTACGCAGGGGGGGCCGAGGTCTCGCTGGTGCGCGGTGACGGCGAGTTGCTGATCCTGGTTCGCGATCAGGGGCCGGGGATTGCGGAGAGCCAGTTGGAGGAGGTGTTCAAGCCCTTCGTGCGCCTGGATGAAGCCCGCAACACCGAGTCTGGCAGCGTGGGACTGGGGCTCGCCATCGCCCGCACCCTGGTGCACCAGCACGGCGGTGAGCTCAGCCTCCACAATCGCCAGGAGGGGGGGCTGGAGGCGCGGATCAGCCTGCCCCTGTAAGGAACCTGACCAGGAAATGGGGCACCACCAGGGGGCCCTTTTTGCTGCCCGTGGCGAGAGGGAAGCAGGGCAACAGGTTGGCCACCCGGAAACGGGCAACAAAAAACCCGCCGAAGCGGGTTTTTTCAATTCTTGCTGAGGCCCTTGCCCAAAGAGGGGAAGGTGCTCCGGCTTGAATTACTGCGGAACGACGTTCGCAGCAGCCGGGCCTTTCTGGCCTTGCTCGATGGTGAACTCAACGCGCTGACCTTCTTCCAGGGTTTTGAAACCGTTGGACTGGATGGCGGAGAAGTGAACGAACACGTCTTTGCTGCCGTCAGCCGGGGAGATGAAACCGAAGCCTTTCTCGGCGTTGAAGAATTTTACGGTACCAGTCATTTTGGACATGATAATTTCCTTGAGTAGTGATTAGTGAAACGCCACCGGAGCGGCAATCCATGATTTTTCGTCAGAAATACGTATGGGGAGCACTAAAGAAGGAGAATTATCTGGCAAGAATTATCGGGGATAACTGCCTGCACAAATCACTGCTTTAAGATGACTGCCTAACATAATCAGGTCTGAACTACCGAACCATCGAAAACGATTAGAACACGCACACCCTGTCATGGCAATCTTTATCTTGGTATTCGTTTCAGTCAGTGATGGCTGGATCGGCGTTTTATCCGGGTGTGCATCAGCTGCCAGGCGCCTCCTGCTGCCCTTTTCAGGGGGATGACATGACGCTCTGACAGCCCCCTTTTTTGCAGCAGCGTCATCTGCGAGCATTCATGCTGCCGTTACCGTCTGCCACGGTATTTGTTGCTGACGGAATCGGACCAGTTGAAGGTGTCGGGCAGTACTTGGGCACTGGCTCGCTCCTTGGCTTTCTCCCGCGCCAGTGCGGAAGCCGCCTTGGCGGCCTGGGCGCGATCGGCGGCGATCTTCTGGCGTCCTGCCTCGCGGATCTTGTTGCGCTCCCCGTTGGTCAGGGTGTGATCGGCATTGGCCTGGGCTTTTTGCACCAGCAGGGCAATCTCGGCTTTCTCGGCCTCGGTCAGATCCTTCATTTCCAGCTTCTTCATGACGCGCTCCTGCGATCGTTGAATGCCCACCCTAACACACATCCATCGGAGACAGGCTGACCATCCGTTCCCGGATGCCAAAAGTGTCGCCCGGTCGTCATTTCCTGGGGGAGCACGCGACGGGAACGCCTGGTTGACAGGCGCTGCCGATAGGCTGGATCCCGGCGGAAGATTGGGAGTATGCTGAGGCCAGTGCGATCCCCGATCGTCACTGTTGGCGTACTGAAATCCACGATTCGGCTGACATGCTGGAACACCCGTTCCAACTGTCCAGGTAACCTTTTTGGAGTCTGATGATGAGCAACAAAGAACAGCATCACGGCAAAGATGCCAAGAAAAAACCGCAGATGTCACTGAAAGAGAAACGCGAAGCCAAACGTCAGAAAGCAGAGCTGAAAAACGGCAGCGCGATGAAGTAACGCTCCATCCACTGCGGCTCCCCGGAGCCGGTATCAAGCCAGTCCATCATGGGCTGGCTTTTTTGTCTCCGGCAGTAGAGGTGGTGCCATAGGCTGCAAAGATCCGCTCATAGCGCCCGTCCGCCTTCATCTTGGCGAGCTGTCTGTCGAACCATTGCCGGTGGCCCGCCTCGCGAAAGGCGAAGTGGTAGTGAGTCGGGGGGAAGAGGTCGTGCTGTCTGACCTTGTCCTTGGGATAGCGGTCGCCCTCCTGGTCATCCCCGAGCAACTGAGCCAGATAGTAGTAGAACACCCGCTGTTCCAGGATCACGGCATCGGTGCGCCCGAGCAGGAGCCGCTGTACCTGCCCCTCCTGCCTCGCCACCTCTTCATAACGGGGATTCTGGTCGACGATGTCGGAGAAGGTCGTTCCCAGGATCTGCCGTGCACGCTGGAAGGCACTGACTCGCAGGGTCTGCAAATCCTTCATGGTGTGGACTGCCGTCGGCGCCAGGGTAAAGACCCGGTTGTGGAAGGTGATCACCGGCTGTGAGAGGTAGGCACTTTCCAGCATGCCGGGTTTGACGTTGATGATGGCGTCCAGCTTGCCTTCCTCCAGCATCCTGAAGGTGCGCTCCAGGGGAAGATAGACGACCTGCAGCTCATGGGGGCTGCCTGCGAAGGCCTCTCGCATGAGATCGAGTTCGATGCCCCTGTCTTCGTGGCTGATGACATAGGGAGGAATGGCAAAGCTGACTCCCACCCGCAGCGGCTCCGCGGCAAGGTGGCCGCCGAACATCAACAGGGCGAGGCACAGCAGACGACTCAAGTGGTTCATGCAGGTTCCCGAAGGGAGAAATCGTCTCGATGATAGCCACAAGCCTGGACGAAGGGGACGTAAAGCGCGGGAAAGTGGCAGCAACATGGTCGTCGGGGGAGGTGAATGCGTCAGAAACAGGTAAAAAAAGGTTCTTCGCGGGATCCTGGGAAAGTGGAAGTTGACAGACAGGGTGCTGGTAAACTGGTTGTCGCCAAACACACCA
>NZ_JAPDBQ010000107.1:0-15201 GCF_027705325.1 Aeromonas sp. QDB18 | reverse complement strand
GATGTGGAGCGGGTGATGTCACTTTGTAGCCGAGATTGGATAAAACTGACCTAATGTTTAATCCGATTGGTATCACCTGGAGGAGTATGACTACGCCGGTGCATCGGCCATTGCGTCCGTCATGTTGCTCATTTCCTTTGTGCTGCTGTTGCTCATCAACAAGTTGCAAGCCTGGAGCTGGGCTCGCATCGGAGGAAGCCGTATATGAACGCCTCTACTGCACATCTCGATCAGGCTCAGGAGTCCGCTCCGGCCACCCCGGCGCGTCATCCCCCGGTGACCCATGAACCGGTCTGGGTCAAATGGCTGCTGGTCACAGTCGGTCTGGGCTGGTTTGCCGCCTTGCTGCTGTTGCCGCTGGCCACCGTTTTCATCCAGGCGCTGAGCCCGGGTCTGGCCTTCTTCTGGCACGCCATCAGCGAGCCGGATGCCCTGAGTGCCCTGGGGCTGACCGCCCTGGTGACGCTCTGCTCGGTGCCCCTGAACCTGCTGTTCGGGCTGGCCGCCGCCTGGGCCATCGCCCGGTTCCGCTTCCCTGGCCGGCAACTGCTTATCACCCTCATCGATCTGCCGTTCTCGGTCTCGCCGGTCATCGCGGGCTTGATGTTCGTGCTGCTGTTCGGCAGTCGCGGCTGGTTCGGCGAGTGGCTCAGCGAGCACGACATCAAGATCATTTTCGCTACCCCGGGGATCATCCTGGCGACCACCTTCATCACTGTGCCCTTCGTGGTACGCGAGCTGCTGCCCCAGATGGAGGCGCGGGGCCCGGAGGAAGAGGAGGCCGCCATCATGCTGGGGGCGAGCGGGTTGCAGATGTTCTGGCGGGTGACCCTGCCCGGCATCCGCTGGAGTCTGATGTATGGCCTGCTGCTCTGTACCGCCCGGGCGGTGGGGGAATTTGGCGCTGTCTCCGTGGTTTCCGGCCACATTCGCGGCCAGACCAACACGCTGCCGCTGCACATCGAGATCCTTTACAACGAGTACCAGACCGGTGCCGCCTTCGCGGTGGCCAGCCTGCTGGCGCTGTTCGGGATCTTCACCCTGCTGGGTGAGACCCTGCTGGCCGGGCTGCGCGGCCAACCGACCCAGTCCCATTGATCCCGAATTAACGGTTATAGGAGAGGCATTCATGAGCATTCAGGTTCAAGGGCTCAACAAGCATTTCAATCAGTACGCGGCGCTGGCCGACATCAACCTCGATTTTCACGACGGTGAGCTGGTCGCCCTGCTCGGCCCCTCCGGCTGCGGCAAGACCACCTTGCTGCGGATCATCGCCGGGCTGGAGCAGGCGGACAGTGGCAGCGTCATCATCCGCGGCGAGGATGCCTCGGATCTCCATGTGCGCGAGCGCAACGTTGGCTTCGTGTTCCAGCACTACGCCCTGTTTCGCCACATGACGGTGTTCGAGAACGTGGCCTTTGGCCTGAGGGTCAAGCCGCGCAGCGAACGCCAGGACGAGGCGGCCATCCGCACCCGGGTCAAAGAGCTGCTGGATCTGGTGCAGCTCAGCCATGTCGCGGCACGCTACCCGACCCAGCTCTCCGGTGGTCAGCGCCAGCGGGTCGCCCTGGCCCGGGCCCTGGCGGTGCAGCCCAAGGTGCTGCTGCTGGACGAGCCTTTCGGCGCCCTCGATGCCCAGGTACGCAAGGAGCTGCGCCGTTGGCTGCGTGAGCTTCACGACGAGCTGCATGTCACCAGTCTGTTCGTGACCCACGATCAGGAAGAGGCCCTGGAGGTGGCGGATCGGGTGGTGCTGATGAACGCCGGCAAGGTAGAGCAGATTGGCACCCCTGCCGAAGTGTATGATCAGCCCGCCAGTGCCTTCGTGCACAGCTTCCTTGGCAGCGTGAACCTGTTTCGTGGCAGGGTGGCAGGGCAGGGGCTCGGCATCGGTGAACAGCAACTGGGTGGCCCCATCCCCTCCCATCTGGCAGAAGGGAGTGCGGCCATCGCCTATGTGCGCCCCCACGAGCTGGAGATCCTGCCCTCGGATGCCCCCGGTGGCATTCGCGCCACCATTACCCGCCTGCTGCCCATGGGGCCGCGCATCCGGGTGGAACTGCGTGGCGATGGGGAGACGGGAGGCGCCCACTACGAGGCCGAACTGAGCAAGGAGGCCGCCCGGGCCTTTGCCCCCGGCCAGGGGGTGCGTCTGGTGGCCAGGCAGGCACAGCTCTATCCCGACTACCAGATCTGAGGGCAAGCCGCGAGGTGCGGCCCTCTGTCAGGCTTGCTGCCGGGCCATGATCCCGGCAATCCATAACAAGAGGACGGTGGCACGAGCCACCGCCACTCAGCGCAGGAGGCGATGAGGTGAACTTTCAGCAATTGCGAATCATTCGGGAGGCGGCACGGCGGGATTACAACCTGACCGACGTGGCCAATGCCCTCTTTACTTCCCAGTCCGGGGTCAGCCGCCACATTCGCGAGTTGGAGGAGGAGCTGGGGCTCGCCCTCTTCATTCGCTATGGCAAGCGTCTGCTCGGTATGACCGAGCCGGGCAAGGAGTTGCTGGTGATCGCCGAGCGTATCCTGGGGGATGCCGACAACATCCGCAAACTGGCGAGCACTTTTGCCAATCGCGACTCGGGCCGGCTGCTCATCGCGACCACTCATACCCAGGCCCGTTATGCCCTGCCGAGGGTAGTAAAGGCGTTTCGGGAGCAATTTCCCCTGGTACAGCTGGAGCTGCGTCAGGGGAGCCCGGAGGAGATAGTGCGGCTGGTGCAGACCGGCGAGGTGGACATCGGCATCAGCAGCGAGCAGCTCGACAAGAGCGAAGGGGTGGTGGCCTTTCCCTACTACCGCTGGCACCACAATATCGTCGTGCCGGAGCAGCACCCCCTCACCGCCGAGCGGGAGCTGACCCTGGCCGCTCTGGCCCACTGGCCCATCGTCACCTATCAGGCCGGCCTCACCGGTCGGGCACGGGTGGATGATGCCTTTGCCGAGGCGGGCATAGTGCCGCAGATCCTGCTGACCGCCCAGGACTCAGACGTCATCAAGACCTATGTCGAGCTGGAGATGGGGGTGGGCATACTGGCGGACATGGCGTTCGATTCCCAGCGGGACAAGGGGCTGGTGCAACTGGACGGCAGTCGGTTGTTTGCGCCGCACACCGCCTGGATCGGCCTCAAGCAGGGGCAGTTCCAGCACAACTTTGCCTGGCAGTTCATCCAGCTCTGCAACCCCGAGCTGGCGCTGGCGGAGATCCAGGCCCGCGCCATGAGCAACGAGCCCCTGCTCGATTACCAGATTTGAACCGAGGGGTGGATGAAAAACGGGGAGCCATGGGCTCCCCGTTTGTTTGATGTTGACCTGATCTGGCACGGGAAACGCCGAGCGGGTTTCCGCCAGGTCGGAGACGTCCCATCACTGCGCTGTCCAGGCCTCCTGCCAGTGGGAGCCTACGCCCGGTTCATACTGGGTGGCCGTGCTCGCCCACTGGCTGCACCAGCCGCTGTAGGGGAAGGGTTTGCACTGATAGACCTTGCCGTTCTTCGGCTGCAGCACCCGGGTTCCGGCGGTGTAGGACTTGAGGCCGTCCGGGAAGGTGAACTGGTAATCGCCCCCGCTTGCCGGATCCTTGAACATGAGGTCCAGGGTCTGCTGCACCGCGTCACCACCGGCCTTGGGTTTGCCCTCGATCACTAGCTGATGGTGGCCTGCACTCAAGCCGGTCAGCGCCATGGAGAAACTCTGGCTGCCGTCCTTGATGTCGGCACTGCTCTGTCCCCTGGCGACACCGCCGTGGTCATAGAGGGTGTTGGTGATGGCGAGATCCCCCTGGGCCGTGACGGTGAAAGTCAGGGTGAGCTTGCCGTTGTCGAGGGGGTAGTCGCTCGCCAGACCGCTCACGCTGATCCCGTTCTCCACCGGGGGGGGCTGTTGCTCAAGCTGGATCTCGACCCGTTGCAGGTTGCTGCCAGCCTTGAGGTAGACCGGGTTCTGGCCATAGACGGGGTTGAACTGGCCGTCCGTACCTTGCTGGCCTGCACGGATCTGGCTCTGCTCGGCGTTGATCTTGCTCGCCAGGGCGTGGGCCCAGTTGTTCTTCTGGCCCTGTCCGGCGCTGGCGATGGTCAGCTCGGTCTGGAGATCGGTGCGCTCGCCATTGGCATCGAACACCCGGGTTCTGGCTTTGTCACCCGCCACCAGGTCGATGGAGGGATAGATGGTCCCTCCCTGGCTCCAGGTCAGCGGTGGCTGGGTACCACCCTTGAACCGGGCGTCGATCAGGTTGTAGAAGCTGTTGGCGGTATCCCCTACCTCCCACACCCCGAGAATGACCTGATAACCGGTACGCGGGGGCAGGGTGCACTGATGGGTCACCTGTTTGGGGGGTTGCACCATGTTGCCGTCGATGACGCAGAAGGGATTGAGATCGAACGCATCCCGGGTGAGGGGCTGGTTCGGGTTCCAGTCCTGCTTGGTGAGGTAGTAGCGCCAGTTGCGGGTCACGTGGTTGGCAGTGAAGGTCCAGCTGATGGCGAAGGGACCGGCCTGCACTTCACGCTTGGTCCAGCGATCGAGAGTCTGGGTGTTGAGCTCGCCGAATTGGGGGTGACCGGCCGAGGCTATCTGGCCGTCGGCGGGGCCGCCATCGGGGAAGCCGGAGGGGGCTTCCAGGCTCTGGGGTTCCCACTGGATGGCGCCACACTGGCTGTTGCCCCCTGTCTTGCACAGGTAGTTGCGCCCTTCGGGCTGGCTGATGTAGCCGTGAGCGAGCACGCCGCCACTGGCCAGCAGCGCCAGCGCTGCCGCGAGATGGGTGAGTCGGATATTTGCTGCCATACATTCCTCTGTTCGGTGATGTGGGCAGTCACGTTGGCAGGGGAGTTCCCCGAAACACGGTGCTGCAACCCCGCTATCCTGGACAGCTTGTCTTTAGACCGGAGGCTTTGCGTCCTGGCCTTTCAACCAGTTTGCCAAATGACTACAGAAAGGATCATGGTGCCGCCTGTGGCGACCACTCATCATGACTATATTTTGTTAAAAAATTAAGTGTAAAAATTGACAGTGCCATCTCATCGGAGCAGCGCATCAGCGGCAGATGGCTCCGTCGGGATCTGCGCGCTGGTTCAGTGCGAGAGGGTTGCCCGGGAGAGGCTCCCGTGGCCATGACGGGAAAGGAGCCCCTGCAAGCCTGGCAGGGGCTCACGGGGCCACTCAGTGGCGGGGTTGCATGCCTGCTCGGGAAGAGGACGCCTGGGTCGGTCGCATCATCCTGTCCTGGGCTTGGGCGTTGCCCAGCTTGAACACCGCCAGTCGCTCGTCGAGGCTTCGGGAGAGACCGGCCAGCAGTTCGCTCTCCTGGGCCAACTGGGAGGCCGCCTGGGACATCTCGAGCGCCGAGTCGTTGATGCCGCTGACGTTGCGGTTCATGTCTTCCGCCACCATGCTCTGCTGCTCCGCCGCTGTGGCGATCTGGGTCGCCATGTCGCTCACGTGCTGGATGTGATTGACGATGAGGGAGAGATCCTGCCCCGCCTTCTCGGACTGGTTGACGCTGCTCTCCGCCAGCTTGCGACTGGCGTCCATGGCGTTGGCGGCGGTGACAGCCCGTTGCTGCAACTGGGTGATGGTACTCTGGATCTCCTCGGTGGAGTGGCGGGTGCGACTAGCCAGTTGGCGCACCTCGTCGGCCACCACGGCGAAGCCACGGCCCTGCTCGCCGGCGCGGGCCGCCTCGATGGCGGCGTTGAGGGCCAGCAGGTTGGTCTGCTCCGAGATGGCGCTGATGACTGCCGTCACCTCGCTTATCTGCATCACTCCCTCCTTGAGCTGGTTGACCTGCGAGGTGGCCTGATCCACCTCGGTGGCCAGCGCCTGGATGCCGTGCACGCTGGCATGGACATCCTGGTTGCCGAGTCCGGCCTCGCTGGTGGCATCCTGGGTGTCGCGGGCCGTATTCTCGGCGTGACCCGCCACGTCGGCGATGGTGGCGCTCATCTCGTTCATGGCGGTGGCGAGCTGGGCGAGCTGATCCCGCTGACTGTTGACCGCCTGGTTGGTCTGTTCGGCGGAGGCGGCGATGCGCAGGGCGGCATCCGCCACGTTGCGGGCCCCCTGGCTCGCCTCCAGCAGGGCGCGGCGGATGGCATCCAGCCCCTGGTTGGTGGAGCTGGCGACGGTGCCGAGCTCATCCCTGCCCAGCACCGGGATGCTGACCACCAGATCGCCGGCCGCGACCCGGGCCATGGCCTTGTTGATCTCGGCCAGGGGATTGACGATGGAGCGGCTGATGGCGAGTCCCAGCAGCCCCATCAACAGGATCACCAGCAAGGTGGCGCCACCCATCCACTCATATTGCGACCACATGGTGGCCTCAATGTCCTGCAACAACACACCGGAGCCCAGGATCCAGCCCCAGGGCTGGTAGCCCGTCACCAGCGACATCTTCTGGGCCACCTCGCCGGACGGGGAGACCCACTGATACTCCAGCCTGCCCTGGTGGCCGCCCTTGCCGAGATCCACCATGTGCTGCCAGTGGGACTCGGCAGGGTTGTTGCCCATCTGCTGGCCGACCAGCTCGGGTTTGGCGGGATGCACCACCACTCGACGATCTTCATCCAGCACGAACAGGTAGTTGTCCCCGTCAAAGCGCATGCTGTCGAGCATGGCCTTGGCCTGTGCCTTGGCCTGTTCCGGGGGGAGGGTGGCGGCCAGGGCCTGGATCCGGCTCATGGCCAGATCCAGCACCGCCTGCAGCCTGGCTTCCCGTTCACTCATCAGATTGCGGTGCAGGGCACTGGCCGAGATGAGCAGCAGTGCGATGAAGCCGACCAGGGCCAGTGAGAGCAGCAGCATCAGCTTGCGACTCACGGCAATATCACCGAGCTTGAACATAGACTTATCCTTACTTTCCCATGCGGGTCTGATTGTGGCCGAACTGCCGGCCGGACCAGATTGTTGTTATTTTTAACATGCCATTAACTTTCAATGGGTTGCGGTGGAAAACAGCCAATTGAGAAGTTTGACAACCAGTATAGCCAGCAGACAGAAACCCTCGCTTTTGATAGCGTGATGGCGCGCATCCCGGCGCACAATTTGTCTGCTCCATTTGCAAGAAGTGTGAATGGGTTGGCATTTCACCAAAAAGGAGTGGGCGCCCCCGTGGTCGCCCCATAACAAGAGGGAAGTTATGAGTTCCATTGCCAGGAATTATCTCAACCAGCTCAATGCCGATTACCTGCAGGTGCACAGACGCAAGGAGGACCTGTTCTGGTCCACCTACATGGGCACCAGCGACGATCAGGCAGGCTTCACCGCGGCCGAACAGGCCTACAAGGGGTTCTGTGCCGATCCTGCCCGCCTGCCGGTGCTGCGGGAGATGCAGGCCGAAGAGGCGGATCTCAGGCGCGGCCTGGGGGGCTGGATCGCCTTCTTCGAGTGCAACGTCATCGAAGATCCCGGTGCCTCCGCCCTGATGGACGAGCTGGTGGCCGCCGAGGCGGATCTCTTCGCCCGTCGCAAGGGGCTGAAGCTGACCTTGCTGGATGAGCAGGGCCGCCAGGTGCCTGGCAGTCTGCCCGCCGCCAGCACGGCGCTGGCCGCCAGCAGCGACGAGGCGGTGCGCCAGAGCGCGCTCGCCATGTTCCACACCCTGGAGCAGTGGGTGATCGACAACGGCTATCTTGACATCGTCGCGCTGCGCAACCGCTTCGCCCGTGCCATGGGCTATCGCGACTACTTCGAATACAAGGTGCACAAGAACGAGCAGATGAGCCCGGCGCAGCTGTTTGCCATTCTTGACGACTTCATCGCCCGCACCGATGCCCGCTTGCACCAGAGTCTGGCGGAGCTGAAAGCGGCCAAGGGGGAAGCAGCCCTGCTGCCCCACAACCTGCGCTACAGCGTGAGCGGCGACGTGACTCGCCAGCTCGACCCTTACGTGCCCTTCTCCCGGGCGCTGAAGGATTGGGTCGAGAGCTTCCGCCGCCTCGGCATCCAGTACCGCGGTGCCACCCTCACCCTGGATCTGCTGACCCGGGAGGGAAAATACGAGAACGGCTTCTGTCACGGCCCGGTGCCGAGCTTCTGGCAGGAAGGGGAGTGGGTGCCGGCGGTGGTCAACTTCACCAGCCTGGCCAATCCGGCCCAGGTGGGCAGCGGCTGGAGCGGGCTCAACACCCTGTTCCACGAGGGAGGCCACGCGGCGCACTTTGCCAACGTTACCGGCAACGCCCCCTGCTTCTCCCAGGAGTTCCCGCCCACCTCCATGGCCTATGCCGAGACCCAGTCCATGTTCTGCGACAGCCTGCTGGACGATGCGGACTGGCTCAAGCGCTACGCCAGAAACGCGGCGGGAGAACCCATCCCCGATGCGCTTATCCAGGCAATGATTGAAGCGCGCCAGCCATTTCGCGCCTTCAACGAGCGCCAGATCGCGCTGGTGGCCTACTTCGAGCGGGATCTCTACGCCATGGCAGAGAGCGAGCGTACCCCGGCCGCCGTGCTGGCACTGGCCCGCCGCTGGGAGCGCAAGATCCTGGGGGTGGAGAGCCCGCGCCCGCTGCTGGCCATCCCGCACCTTCTGAACCAGGAGTCGGCCTGCGCCTATCACGGCTATCTGCTGGCGCTGATGGCGGTGGAGCAGACCCGCGCCTACTTCTTGAAACGCGACGGCTACCTCACCGACAACCCGCGCATCGGACCGGATCTGGCCGCCCACTACTGGGGACCGGGCAACGGCATGACCCATGACGAGACGCTGCAGAGCCTCACCGGCGAGGGTTTCAGTGCGGTGCCGCTGGCAGAGGAGTGCAACCGGAGTGCCGCCGAGGCGTGGCAACAGGCACAGACGTGCATGGCGGCGGCGCGGCAGCGCCCACCGGCAGGGGAGGGGACGCCCCTCGACGCCCATATCCGGGTGGTGCACGGGGCCGAGCTTATCGCCGACAACAGCGAGTCCGAGGCGCGCATGCTGGCAGACTTCGAGGCCTGGATCCGGCGCCTTGAGACCGCCGAACCAGTGACCCAGGCCTGAGCCCGGTGTTGCACCGTCAAAAGAGCCCCATCAGGGGCTCTTTTTTGTGGGTTGAGATGGCCTGACCCCATGGCGCCAGCCTTGGATTGGTGGTGGACAGGCTTGAGTGTCCCTGGCTGCGGCGCTGCCCGCTGGTTTTTCTCCCTGCGCCATCTTCCTGGCCTTGACGACCTGCGCTGAGGCGCCCGGTTGCGGGCAAGAGGCGACGCCCTGCCCTTGGCAGGGTGTCTGCATGGCGGGCTGACGGCCATTTCCCCCTGCTGGCCACAGATATGTTTCTCCCGATATATTGAGTATTCACGGCGATCCCATATCATGGCGCTCGCTCGCCACCAGAGAGTGGCGACATTCAGATGATTTGCTAACAAGAGAGCCCAGAAGGCTCGCAGAGGGATGGATAGTGAGAGCCGTATTGCTGTGTTTGCTGGGGCTGTGGCCCGCGTTGAGTTTTGCCACTCTGTCCGCCGATATGGTGGTGGTGAAGAAGTCGAGTTACAGCCTGACCCTGATGAAGGATGGCAAGGAAGTGAAGCGCTACTGGATTGCCCTGGGCCCGGCTCCCAAAGGACACAAGCAGCGTGAGGGGGATCAGCGTACCCCGGAAGGTCGCTATACCCTGGACTACAAGAAGAGCAACTCCGGTTTCTACAAGGCCATTCACATCAACTACCCAAATCTGGACGACATCAAGCGCGCCAACGAGCTGGGTGTGAACCCGGGCGGCATGATCATGATCCACGGCCAGCGCAACAGCCTGGGGGATCGCAGGGTGCAGCCGTCCAACTGGACCAATGGCTGCATTGCGGTGCTGAACCACGAGATGGACGAGATCTGGAACGCCATCGAGCCCGGCACCCCCATCATCATCGAGCCCTGATCCCGCCTGCCAACGCCCGCTCTCATGCGGGCGTTGCATTTGTCGCAGACCATGACGTGACACTGTCTCCTGCGCCGTGCTAGTTTTTCCGGTTCGCATTGGCTGTGACAAGGATGATCCCATGATGTCGGAAACCCGCCTCCCTGCGCCCGAGCGCACGGGGGCGCTCTGGTGGCGCGCCACTCTGGATATGCTCCCGCTCTCCATTTCCGTCATCCCCTGGGGGATACTGTGCGGTGCCCTGGCGCTTCAGGCGGGTATGAGCCCGCTCCAGGCACAGTTGATGTCGCTGCTGGTCTATGCGGGGGCGGCCCAGCTCTCGGCCACCACCCTGTTCGGGGCGGGGACGCCGCTGCTGCCCATCATGGGCTCCACCATGGTGATCACCTCCCAGCATCTGCTCTATGGCTTCACCTTCCGGCGCGACGTGCTGCCGCTCTCCCTGCGCTGGCGGGCCAGCCTCGCCTTCTTCCTGACCGACGAGATGTTTGCGGTGGCGCTGAAAGAGAGGGAGCGCAGCGGCGCCTTCAATCCCGCCTATGCGCTCATCGCGGGCTTTGTCTTCTATCTGTTCTGGAACCTGGCGACCCTGCTCGGCATTGCCGCCGGCCAGTACATCGAGGGGCTGGACAAGATGGGACTGGATTTTGCCATCGCCGCCACCTTTATCGCCATGACGCTCCCCGCCATGAAGAACCTGCCCATGGTGGCGGCCACCCTGGTGAGCGGCGGGACGGCGCTCGTCACCAAGCCGCTGCTGGCGGAGATCCACATCATCGTCTCGGCCCTGGCCGGCATGGTGGTGGGCTATGTGCTGCATCGGATAAGGAGGTGATCATGGGCTGGCTGATGATAGGGCTGCTGGCCCTGATCACTTTCTTCAACCGTTTTGCCTTCTTCTCGCGGTTGACCCGCTATCAGCCGGGGGCCGAGATGGGGGCTTTCCTCAGCTTCTCGGCCCAGTCGGTGCTGACCGCCATCTGGCTGCCCATTGTCTTCAGCTATGAGCCCGGCCACGGGCTGGACTGGGATCCGGACTACCTGGCCGCCACCCTGCTGGTGACGGTGCTGACCCTGCTGCGCCTGCCTACCCTGGTGGTGGTGGTCGTCGGCATGGGGGGCTTCTTTCTGCTGCGCTGGCTGGGGGGAGTGGCTCTGTTCTGGCCCTGGTGAAGGGCGTGCCGTGATCCGGCATGGCGGATGTCTTGATGGGATATCCGCCCTGTTGGGAATGTCACTTCAAAAAAGGCCTCTCAAGTGTGAGGATTTTGGTTCCACCCGCCGAGGAGCGAGCCATGTCCTTCACCGAAACCTGCCAGCGCATCGTGCGCGACCCACTGCTGTCACCGGCCCAGAAGAGCCACGCCCCCTACAAGCCGCGCTACGTGCTGCCGGATTACGCGCGGTTTTTGCGCCAGGGCTCAGCCTGGCTGGAGCTGGCGCCGCCGCGGGACTTCGACGAGGCCCTCTATGCCCTGCGCATCCTCTACCACCACGTGCCCTCCGTCACCGGGATGCCGGTCTGGCTGGGGCGCCTCGATTAGCTGCTGCTCCCCTTTGTCGGCGAGCTGGTTGACGAGACTCTCTACCGCAAGCTGAAAGGGTTCTGGATCTATCTGGACCGGGTGCTGCCGGACGCCTTCATGCACGTCAACATTGGCCCCGACGACAACCGGATCTGCCGCCTGATCCTGCGCATCGACAGGGAACTCCAGCAGGTGGCCCCCAATCTCACCTTCTTCCACGATCCGGAGCAGACTCCCGACGATCTGCTGCTGCTGGCGGTGAAGAATATCGCCGAGTGCAGCAAGCCGCACATCGCCAACTACCCGATCCATCGCGATACCTTCGACCTGCGTGGTTTTGGCATCGTCAGCTGCTACAACGCCCTGCCGCAGGCCGGTGGTGCCAACACCCTGGTGCGCATCTCCCTCAAGCGAGTCGCCGAGCAGGCACAGGGGATCGATGATTTCCTCGGCTGTCTGCTGCCCCACTACTGCCGTCTCACGTCCCAGCTGATCGCGGTGCGCGCCGCCTTCCTGCACGAGGAGTCCGGTTTCTTCGACAGCTTCCTGGTCAAGGAGGGGCTGCTGGATGAGGATCGCTTCGTCCCCATGTTCGGCATCTTTGGCATGGCGGAGGCGGTGAACCTGCTGATGGAAAAGGGAGGCTTGCCGTGGCGCTATGGCCATGACGATGAGGCCAACCAGCTTGGCTATCGCATCTCGGCCCGCCTCTCCGAGTGGGTGGCCAGGAGGGGCCAGGCCCATGCCTGGGGCAGCCGCGCCCTGCTCCACGCCCAGGGGGGACTCAGCGTGGACAGGGGGGTGACTCCGGGGGTACGGATCCCCTATGGCGAGGAGCCGGATCCCGCCAGTCACCTGCTGGCCCTGGCGCCCCACCACGGCTTTTATCACTCCGGGATCAGCGAGATCCTGACCCTGGATCCCACCATCCGCCAGAATCCGCAGGCACTGCTGCAGCTCTGCAAGGGGGCGCTCGCCATCGGCATGCGCGAGTTCAGTGCCAACGTGGCCGACAGCGATCTGGTGCGGGTGACCGGCTACATGATCCGCAAGCGCGATGTGGCCTGCTTCGCGGCAGAAGGCTCGCGGCTGCAGACCACCTGCCTCGGCGCCGAGGCAAGCGAGCTGACCGGGATCCGCCAGCGGACGCCACGAGTGGTCGCCAATGAGTCGACCATCAGTCAGTACTGAGCCAGGTCCGATGGATGAAGCTCTGCTGACGCGCAGCGCCCTGGTGAGCAGGGTGCTGCCCTTCTCCTGCGTAGACGGGCTGGGCAACCGGCTGGTGCTGTTTTTGCAGGGCTGCAACTTCCGCTGCCCCGGCTGCCACAATCCCCACACTATCAGGCTGTGCGACGATTGCGGCGACTGCCTTGCGGTCTGCCCGAGTGGCGCCCTCGCCATGAGCGAGGGCAAGGTTCATTGGCAGGAGGCGCTCTGCACCGATTGCGACGCCTGTCTGGAGGCCTGCCCGCGCAGTGCCAACCCCAAGACGCGCCAGATGTCGGTGGCCGAGGTGCTGGCCCTGCTGCGCCGCTATGGCCCGCTGCTCACCGGCGTCACCGTCTCCGGCGGGGAGGCGACCACCCAGTTGCCCTTCGTGATCGCCCTGTTCACGGCCATCAAGGCTGCGCCGGATCTGGCCCGTCTCACCTGCCTGCTCGACAGCAACGGATCCCTGGGGGAAACGGGTTGGCAGCGGCTGTTGCCGGTGCTGGACGGCGCCATGATAGACCTCAAGGGGTGGCGAGAGCCTGTGCATCTGGCCCTGACCGGGCGGGGCCGCGAGCGGGTGCTGGCATCGCTGCGCTGGCTGGCTGCCCATGACAGGCTGGCGGAGGTGCGGCTGCTGCTGGTGCCGGGGCGGAGCGATTTTCTCGACGCCACTGGCGCGCTGGAGGAGGCGTTGACGACCTTTTTGCTGTCGCTGGGGCCCGTGCCCATCCGCCTCAACGGCTTTCGCCACCACGGGGTGCGAGGGGAGGCGCTGTCATGGCCAGAAGCCGGGTCGGCTGATCTGACAGTGCTTGCCAACGCATTGAAGGCCAAGGGGTTTGGGTCGGTGATGCTGCCTGCGATCTGAGCTCTGCGGCACGTAGGGAGGCTGTGACCCGATATGACGCAACTGTGAACTCTGTCTATAGGGGCTGTCCGAGGGGACGGCTAGAATGGGCAAACCGTCCATCACCAACAGATACCCATGAGTGAATCCAACGCCCTTTATCGAGTGCAGTTCATTTGTCACAGCGAGCGTTACGAAGTCTATGTAAGAGAGGTGAATCAGGGCCAGCTGTTCGGGTTCATCGAGATCGCCCACTTCGTGTGGGACAACCACACGGCGCTCATCGTCGACCCCAGCCACGAGAAGCTGAAGAGCGAATTTGCCGACGTCACCCGCACCCTTATTCCCATGCACCACGTGCTGCGGGTCGATCAGGTGCGCAAGCAGGGGGCCGCCCGCATCACCGAACTGGGCAACAACGTCACCTATTTCCCAGGCCCCATCTATACCAAGAAGCCCTGAGTCCTGCCGCCAGGCATCATTGTGGGGCGTCCAGCTCCCGGGCCAGTTGCAGGATGCGCTGACGGAACCAGCGCAGGGCGGGATCTTCCCCCAGGGGGCCATACCACACCAGGCTGTGGCTCACTGCGCCGTAATCGAAGGGGACAGGGCGGCTCACCAGCCCCTGGGTACAAGCCCGGGTAGCCCACAATGCTGTTCAGATAAGCACATTTTTGACTAATTATTCATAAATGCGACTTGAGTTGGGGGAGCAAGGCTGTTTCCAGTCGATGTTCCTTCAGCCTTTATCCAGCGTGGCTTGCAATAGAAAGAGGGAGGCATCATGCCTCCCTCATTTTTAGCCCTGATACTACGTGGACTGGAACTCAAATTCTCTTAAGTGAACAGCATTGCGGGTAGCCCAGCCCTTCACGGCCGTGAGAATGAGATCGCTCTGGCGCAGCAGGGCGGCGGCGCTGCCAAAATCCGGGAGGGTGGCCCCCAGTCTGCGCCGTACCTGGCGCTGGGCCAGACTCTGCTCGAAGAAGGGATCGGCCAGCTCCTGATCGCGAATGGCGATGTGGCGCCAGCTCAGGTAGGCATCGAGATCCCAGGGGCGCGTCAACGCCGGATGATCCGCGCGCATCAGGCAGACCAGCTCGTCCTCCCGCAAGGTTTCCCAGACGAGGCCGGGCTGATTGACCCCGGGCTGGCTCTGATCGTGGGGCAGGATCACGAAGTCGAGTTTGCCCGCCGCCAGAGCAGCCAGTCCCTGCTCGTCCTTGTTACGCACGACGGGCATCAGCCCCGGCACTTCCTGCATCAACTGACCCAGTACGGCCCCCATGGGCCAGATCATGCTGCTCTCTCGCATCGCCAGGTTCAGCTCCCCCTGCCAGTTGGCAGGGGCAAATCCTTCCTGGCTGGTGAGGCCGTTGAGCTCCCCCAGCAGGCGGCGCAGCGTCGGGCCGAGGCGTTCGGCAAACGGGGTCAGCAGCAACTGATTGCCCTGGCGGTAGAGCAGTTGATCCCCCAGCAGTTCGCGCAACTGGTTGAGGGTCTTGCTGACGGTGGAGGGGGTGGTGCAGAGGCGCTCGGCGCTGCGGGTGACACTGCGGGTGTCGAGCAGCAGATGCAGGGTCACCAGATGGCGACCGCCGAGGCGGGAGAGGGCAATGAGATCCATCACGGTTCCACGGGCAAGGGGACAAACAAAAAGCCCCGCCTGAGCGCAATGCTGTTCACTTAAGCGGAGCCGCATTGCGATTTACCGGAAAACGGGTCTTTGATATCTTCACCGCCCTGG
>NZ_JAPDBQ010000106.1:0-15290 GCF_027705325.1 Aeromonas sp. QDB18 | reverse complement strand
GCGCGAGCAGCTATCACCCAGTAATGGGGATCCCCCTCCTGTGACGCGAAGCGCTAAGGTGGGGGAGGATGTCAACGTGCTCTGGAGCGCCACTGTCGCCTCGGTGATCCCCATGGTGCTGCGTCGCTTTCGCATCGACCCGGCGGTGGTCTCCGCCCCCTTCATCGCTACCCTGGTGGACGGTGCCGGCCTCATCATCTACTTCGAGATAGCCAAGCTGATCCTGCCGGATCTGCAGTAGGAAAGCACAAGAGACAAAAAAGGCAGCCATCGGCTGCCTTTTTGCACAGAGGGGCGGATCACCCGAGCTGGAACAGCAGGGGCCAGCCCTGCTCGTGGCAGTAGCGGTGCTCCTTTTCCAGGTTCTGCATCAGCAACTTGTTCTCGTCACACCAGTCCAGGGGCAGGGTGACCACCAGCTGATCCCCGGCGGCCTGCACGTTCCACTCGGGCAGCAAGTTGTCCTGACGCCTGTGGTGGGCCGCTACCGCGAGGCGCAGGATGCGGATGCAGCGCAGCACCGTCTGCTCGTCGTGGTTGGGCAGGGCCGGCAGCTCGGAGAGCTTGAGCCCCTTGCGGTGAAAGCGCACCAGGGCCGCCAGCAGGGCCTGATCGTCCTGGTTGAAGCCGGGCAGATCGGTGTTTTGCAAGATATAGGCGGAGTGTTTGTGGATGCCGCTGTAGTTGATGGCAAGGCCGATCTCGTGCAGCCGCGCCGCCCAGCCGAGGATGGCGCGATAGGGCTCTTCCGGCATCTCCCAGGGGCCGCACAGGGCGTCGAACAGGGAGAGGACGCTGCTCTCTACCCGGGTGGCCTGGCGCTTGTCGATGCGATAGTGAGTGCTGAGTGCAAGCGCGGTACGTTCGCGAATGTCGTGATGCTGCAGGCGCTCCTCGAACTCGTAGAGCAACCCTTCGCGCAGGGCGCCGTCGGAGTACTCCATCCGCTCGATGGGCAGGGAGGTGAATAGCCCGAGCAGGATGGCCACCGCGGCGGCAAAGACCCCCTGACGCTCCTCGGTGAGGCCCGCCAGTTTGAGCTGATCGACCCGCTTGTGCTTGAGCATCTCTTCTTTCAGCCGCTCCAGTCCCGCCAGGGTGATGGCACCATCGGTCCACTCTTCCCCCTGCAACACGTCGCGCACGGTGCGGATGGAGCCCGAGCTGCCGAGGCAGCTCTGCCAGCCCAGCTTGCGGTACTGGTTGATGATGGGGGCGAGCTGATGCTGGGCTTCCAACACGGCGGCGTTGAAGGCCTTCTCGCCGAGCTTGCCGTTGCCAAAGAAGCTCTGGGTGAAGCTAACGCAGCCCATCTTGCGGCTGGTGAGCGCCTTGTGCTCAAACCCTTCGCCGATGATGAGCTCGGTGCTGCCGCCGCCGATGTCCACCACCAGCACCTGGCCCTCGATGTGCTGGGTATGGGCGACCCCCTGATAGATGAGGCGGGCCTCTTCCTGGCCGCTGATGATCTCGATGGGGTGGTTGAGCACCTTGGCTGCCTCGCGCACGAAGTCGCGGGCGTTGCTGGCGCGGCGCAATGTGTAGGTGCCGGCGATGCGGATCTGATCCGGCTTGATGTTGGTGAGCCGCTCGGCGAACAGGGCGAGGCAGTCCAGCCCGCGCGCCATGGCCTCCGGGGACATGCGGCGCTGACCGTCCATCCCTTCGGCGAGGCGCACTCGCTCCTTGATGCGATCGATGATCTGCATCCGCCCCTCGGTGAGGCGGGCGATGACCATGTGGAAGCTGTTCGAGCCCAGGTCGACAGCGGCGTACAGACTATTGTCCATGGTTTGACTCTATGCGTTTGAGGTAGTCGTAAATCGCCACCTGGGAACGGACCTTGCGGCGGTTGCCCCGCTTCACGTATTCGTTCTTCTGGTCGGCATCGATCACCCGCGCCTTGCAGGTATCACTCAGTTGTAGCTCGAGAATGTCGAGGATGCGCTGCTTGAGCCGCTCGTCATAGATGGGGGTGCCCACCTCGATGCGACCGTCGATGTTGCGGCTCATCCAGTCGGCACTGGAGATATAGAGCTGGGGATTGCCCTTGTTGTGGAACACCATCACCCGCGGATGTTCGAGGAAACGGTCGATGATGCTGATGACCCGAATGTTGTCGCTCAGACCCGGCACCCCCGGGCGCAGGGCGCACATGCCCCGGATGATCATCTGGATGGGCACCCCGGCCTGGCCGGCGGCATAGAGCCGGTTGATGAGGTCTCTGTCCACCAGATTGTTGATCTTGAGGGTGATGCCGCTGGGTTGCCCCGCCTTGGCGTTGGCCAGCTCGTTATCGATGAGGCGATAGAGCTGGCGGCGGCTGTTGATGGGGGAGACCAGCAGGTGGTTGAACTTGTAGCGCCGATAGGGGTACTCGATGTACTCGAACACGCTTTCCACCTCGGCGGTGATGTCCGGATGGCGGGTCAGCAGGGAGAAGTCGGTGTAGATCTTGGCGGTCTTCTCGTTGAAGTTGCCGGTCCCGATATGGGCGTAGCGCACCGCCTCGCCGTTCTCGTGGCGAGTGATGAGGCAGAGCTTGGAGTGGATCTTGAGGCTGGGCACCCCGAACACCACCTTGACGCCTGCGTCGGTCAGGATGTTGGCCCAGTCGATGTTGGCCGCCTCGTCGAAGCGGGCGCGCAACTCCACCACCACGGTCACCTTCTTGCCGTTGTTGGCGGCGTCGATGAGGGAGTGGATGATCCGCGACTTCTTGGCCACCCGGTAGATGTTGATGCGAATGGCGCTGACCGCCGGGTCGAAGGCCGCCTGGCGCACCAGCTCGGTGAAGTGGTGGAACTTGTGGTACGGGTAGTAGAGCAGGATGTCCTGCTTGGCGATGGCGTCGAAGGCGTTGACGAAGCCGTCAAAGTCGCGGCAGTCCAGTGCCGGCAGCTTGGGGTTTTCCAGATAATCCCGGCCCACATTGGGGAAGCCGATGAAATCCTTGAAGTTGTGATAGCGCCCACCGGGCATGATGGCGTCGTAGGAGCTGATCTGCAGCTTGAGCTTCAAGAAGCTTATCATGGCCGCCGGCATCTCCCGCTCGTAGACGAAGCGCACCGGCATGGCAGTGAGGCGCTGTTTCAAGCCGTCACTCATCTTGTCCACCAGGCTGAGGTCCAGCTGGTCGGAGAGGTCATATTCGGCATCCCGGGTCAGCTTGACCGCGTAGGCGGCAATCTCGTCGTAGTCGAAGAAGCCCTTGAAGATCTCGTCCAGACAGAAGCGGATAACGTTGTCCAGGATGATGATCTGCTTCTTGCGACGGGTGCCCTCCGGCGGTAGCTGGAAGAAGCGGGGCAGATCGTCGGTGGGCACTTCCACCAGGGCGTACTGGATCACCTGGCCGTTCTTCTTCATTTCGATGGCGAGATAGGTGTGCTCGTCTTTCAGGAACTTGACCGGGTTGACCTCCTTGTTGAGGAGGATGGGAATGATGTGGCGCAGCACCTTTTCCCGGAAGAAGACCCGCAGCCACTGCTGGATGGACTCGGAGAGCTGGCTTTCGTTCACCAGGAAGATGTTGTGGCGGGCCAGCGCGATCAGCAGCTCCTTGTAGGTGTTGTCGAACGCCTCGCCGAGCGCCATCACCTTCTGCTGGATGGCGCGCAGCAGCACCTTGGCCTCGTCGTCGCCGCCGTGGACTTCGTTGATGAGGATGCGGCGCTTGACGTCCGACACCCGTACCTTGAAGAACTCGTCCTGATTGGAGGAGAAAATCCCGAGGAAGCGGACCCGCTCGATGAGGGGGACCGTCTTGTCCATCGCCTCTTGCAACACCCGTTCATTGAATGAGAGCCAGCTAAGCTCTTTCTCTTCATACTGCTTGTCGGTGCTCATCTGGTGCCTCTTTGCTCTGGTTGCGTCTGCGCGGAAGTTATGGCGTCAAACCATGACAAATTTATGACAGGCGACACTATTCGCTCAGATCCTGATCGATGTCGACGACGAGGTCGTCGGAGAGGGACTCCAGGGCCGTGACGAGATCGTCCAGTTCGAGCTGCGGCGGCAGGGCCACCAGGGCGTGGGCATAGAAGAGGGGGGCGCCTGAGTGGGGCGCAGGTTCGCAACCTGTGGTGAGGTCGGCGACGTTGATGTTGAGCTGTCGCAGGATGCTGGCCACTTCGTGGACGATGCCCGGTCTGTCGTTGCCGGTGACGCTCAGCATCACCTGATGGGCCGGTTGCGGGCTGAGCTGCCCTTCGGCGAAGCTCACGGTGAGGCCAGGCAGCATCACCAGGGCCTCGCACAGGCTGCGGTAATGCTCGTCAGGCACTGCGACGTGCAAAATGCCGGCAAATTGCCCCGCCAGCTCGCTCATGGAGCTGGCCAGCCAGTTACCCTGCTGCCGGGTGATGGTATCGGCCAGGCTCTCGACGATCCCGGGTTTGTCTGCGCCGATCACGGTGACGACCAATTGCTTTTGCATCCTGCTCTCCTTGAATGGGGCTGCGTGGGGTCCGTTGACGCCTGGCGGCGACGGGGTGCGCGCCAGAACGTCCATGGGCTCTAGCATTGTGCCTGCTGTGACAGGCCATATGAAGCCCGCCTTGCGCAAATTCAGTGAAAAAACGCGAATGCCGGGACGGGCTTGATTTCTGCGCTGCCTGAGTCGCTTTCCCCGTGGTAGAGTGTGCCCCTTCCTTTGGTGTGAACTGAATTTGTCTTGTAAACGGGATGTGCGTGTATGAATAGCCTTGTCGTATCAGGAGCCGTGTTGCTGGGGTTGCTCCTGCTGGTGATCGTCTGGCGCAGGGAGAAAGAGGGCAAGGCCGAGCCCTATGATCTGCAGGAAACCTTGATGAGCCCAGCCGAGCGCACCTTCTTCGGGGTGCTGGATCAGGCGGTGGGGGACAAGGCCCGTGTCTTTGCCAAGGTACGAGCCTCCTATGTATTGACGCCCGAGGCGCACCTTGGCAAGGGCAAGCGCCAGCAGGCGCTCGGCAAGATAGGGGAGAAGCACTTCGATTTTCTGCTCTGCCACCCGGCGGATCTCTCTTTCCTGTGTGCCGTGGAGCTGGATGACGAGGGGCACCGCCACCAGAAGCGCAAGTCGCGGGATCTCTTCCTGAAGGCGGCCTGCGATGGCGCCGGCCTGCCGCTGTTGCAGATCCCGGCCAGCAGCCACTACCAGGTCGACGAGTTGCGGGAGCAACTGCTGCCCCTGCTGGCGAGAACGACGGCGCCGGTGGATGACCTGCTGCCCGGCGAGCGCCGCGAACCGACCTTCAGCGCGCTGCTGCTCGATGGTGTCGATCTGGGCACGTCACACCCGGGGGCTGCCAGGGAGCCCCAGGTGCCGCCCCCCCAGGCCGAAGAGGCAATGCCCGCGTTGATGGAGGAGAATCCCTTCCTCGATCCGGATGAGGAGGAGCCCCGGGAGACGATCCCTCATTGCCCCCGCTGTGCCGCGCCCCTGGTGGCACGGGAAGCACGAAAGGGTCCCCATGCCGGTCGCCTGTTCCTCGCCTGCAGCCGGTTTCCCGAGTGCCGCTATGCCGCTCCCCAGGAGAGCGTGAAACACTGATCCCTCCTCTGACGCCGCACCCTGTCGGCGTCATTCTTTCCCCTTCGCTGGTTTTCATCCGATACTCAATCTGGCTGGAAGCGTGATCCCCGTCCCGCCAGGGTCCGGGAGGATGCGACAAGTTTTGACAATCCGCCAGAATTTTGGCACTTTGTCCCCCTTATGACACAGTGCGAAATTGGTTTTAATAAGCACTTAAAAAACAATAACTTGGCGTCAGGTGTGAAAATATGGATAGGATGGCTATGGGTGTGCTGCTTGTTGATGCCGATGATGTGCGGCGCCAGCAACTGGGGACTGTGCTCTCCTTCATGGGGATCCCCTGGCAGGAGGTGGTTGAGAGCGATCTCGATGTGGCCATCGAGACTGCCGGGCCCTTGCAGGGGATTCTGGCCGGGGAACTGCGCGAGCGCGCCCTGAGTGAGCTGCTTGCCGCCCATCCTCGTCTGCCCTTCCTCTCCCTGATGCCGGCGAGCCATGGTTGCAGCAACTTCATCGGGGTGGCCGAGGCGCCCTTTACCTATGAGTCCCTCACCCGTCATCTGCACTTCTGCCAGGCCTTCATCTCCCTGCATCCCCGTCATCAGACCCACGACAAGGGTCAGACCCTGCTGCGCCTGCTGGTGGGCAAGGGGAGGGGCATCCAGGAGGTGCGCCGTCTTATCGGCCAGGTGGCCGAGACCGACGCCAACGTACTGATCCTCGGTGAGTCCGGAACCGGCAAGGAGGTGGTGGCTCGCGCCATCCACGAGCTGTCCGCCCGAAGCGCGGGCCCCTTCGTGCCCATCAACTGCGGCGCCATTCCGGCGGAGCTGCTCGAGAGCGAGCTGTTCGGTCACGAGAAGGGGGCCTTCACCGGTGCCATTGCCGCCCGGCGCGGCCGCTTCGAACTGGCCCAGGGGGGCACCCTCTTCCTCGACGAAATCGGCGACATGCCGCTGCCGATGCAGGTCAAGTTGCTGCGGGTGCTGCAGGAGCGCCAGTTCGACCGGGTCGGGGGCGGCAAGGCCGTCCAGGCCGATGTGCGGGTGATCGCGGCGACCCACCGGGATCTGGAAGCCATGATCCGCACCCTGGCATTTCGCGAAGATCTCTACTACAGCCTCAATGTGTTCCCCATCGAGACGCCCCCCCTGCGGGATCGGGCCGACGACATCCCGCTGCTGCTGCAGGAGCTGCTCAATCGCCATGCCGAACAGCACAAGGGGATCATCCGTCTGACCCAGCGCGCCATGGAGTCCCTGATGCAGTACGCCTGGCCCGGCAACGTGCGCGAGCTGTCCAACCTCATCGAGCGCCTGCTCATCCTCTATCCGAACCAGATCGTCGATGTGGCGGATCTGCCCGGCCGCTATCGCCTGCTGCCCTGCGAGCCACGAGCTGAGCGGCTCACCGAGATGGACGAGCGGGACGCCCTGGCTGCCGTGTTCCAGTCCCCACCAGAGCTGGATCCCGGCATCGCCATGCCCCTGCCCATGCAGTTGCCTCAAGAGGGGGTCAACCTCAAGGAGATGCTGGCCGACCTCGAGGTGGAGCTGATCCGCCAGGCCCTGGAGTCCCAGGACGGGGTGGTGGCCCGCGCCGCCGACCTGCTCAGCATGCGCCGCACCACCCTGGTGGAGAAGATGAAGAAGTACGGCATGAGCAAGGACAATTGAGGTCAATGCTTTGACGCATTGACCCAATACATTGATAAATAACGTCTATTTTGCTGGCATGGAAATTGAATAAGCTGACTCAATCGCCAGTTTGAGGTCAGCTTTATGACAATCTTGCAGCAGGATGTCCCCCTCCAGTCACATGAAGTGAGTCAGCTTTACGCCATCTTCACGGCGCTGCCGACCGGCGTGCTGCTGCTCGATGGCGAGGGGCTGATCACCCGTGCAAACCCTGCCGCCCTGGCGCTGCTGGGGGAACCACTGGAGGGCCTTTCCTGGCGCCAGATCATCGCCCGCTGCTTCGAACCCCGTGAGGATGACGGTCACGAGATCTCCTTGCGCGACGGCCGCCGGGTCCAGCTGTCGACCCAGCCGCTGCCGGATCAGCCCGGCCAACTGGTGTTCATTACCGACTTGACCGAGACCCGCCAGTTGCAGGACAGGGTCAACCACATGAAGCGTCTCTCCGCCCTTGGCAACATGGCGGCTTCCCTGGCGCACCAGATCCGCACCCCGCTCTCCGCCGCCATGCTCTATGCGGCCAACCTGGCCAACCGCACCCTCAAGCCTGAATCCCGCAGCCAGTTCCAGCAAAAATTGATGGCGCGCCTGCAGGATCTCGAGAAGCAGATCAACGACATCCTGCTGTTTGCCCGCAATGGCGACAACCAGGTGGTGGCGCCCCTCTCGGTGCAGGGCTTGCTGGCGGAAGTGCAGGCGGGGGCCGAAGCCTTCTGCCAGCAGCAGGGCTGCGCCTTGCATCTGGAGGCCCCTGAGCCCGATCTCTGTCTGCTTGCCAACAGCAGTGCTCTGGCGGGGGCCATCAACAACCTCATCGCCAACGCCCGGCAGGCCGGCGCCGATTCGCTCCTGGTGAGCGCTGTGCGCAGCGGCAACCGGGTGGAGATGCGGGTCATCGACAACGGCAAGGGGATGGCCCCCTCCCTGCTCAACCAGATCTTCGAACCCTTCTTTACCACCCGATCCCAAGGCACGGGCCTCGGTCTTGCGGTGGTGCAGTCGGTGGTACGAGCCCATCAGGGAGAGGTAAGCGTGGCCTCGGTCCCTGGCGAGGGCACCTGTTTTACCCTGTCCTTCCCCCTGCATCAGCAACAGGTTCAGTTGGGGGGCGTGGCATGAGGCGCGCAAAAGCCGGAGCGCCGGTGAAGATGATTCTCGACAAGGCCATGTTGGTTGTAGGAGGTGTGGCATGACCCAGGCTCGCATTCTGGTGGTGGAAGATGACAACGGCCTGCGCGAGGCGCTGGTGGATACCCTGCTGCTCGGTGGGTATGAGTGCCGCGAGGTGGACAGCGGCGAGCGGGCCCTGCTTGCCCTGTCCCGTCAGCGCTTTGACATGGTGATCTCCGACATCCAGATGGGGGGCATGGATGGCCTGACCCTGCTCGCCAACATCCGCCAGCAATATCCCCAGGTGCCTGTGCTCCTGATGACTGCCTACGCCAACATCGACGGGGCGGTGCGCGCCATGCGCGAGGGGGCGATCGACTATCTGGCCAAGCCCTTCTCCCCCGAGGTGCTGCTCAACCAGGTCAGCCGTTATGTGCCGGCCCAGAAGGTGGAGAAGCGGGCCGTGGTGTACGGGGACCCTAGGACTGCGGAGCTGTTCCAGCTGGCGACCCGGGTGGCGAGAAGCGAAGCCACCGTCATGGTGACCGGCCCGAGCGGGACGGGCAAGGAGGTGTTGGCTCGCTACATTCACGACCACTCCAACCGGGCAGAACAGGCCTTCGTCGCCATCAACTGCGCCGCCATTCCGGAGAACATGCTGGAAGCGACCCTGTTTGGCTACGAGAAGGGCGCTTTCACCGGTGCGGTGCAGGGGTGCCCTGGCAAGTTCGAGCAGGCTCAGGGAGGAACCCTGCTGCTCGACGAGATCACCGAGATGGATCTGGGACTGCAGGCCAAGCTGCTGCGGGTCTTGCAGGAGAAAGAGGTGGAGCGGCTCGGCAGCCGCAAAATGATCCCCCTCGATGTGCGGGTCATTGCCACCAGCAACCGGGATCTGAAAAAAGCGGTGCAGGACGGGCTGTTCCGCGAAGATCTCTACTACCGCCTCAACGTCTTCCCCCTGCGCTGGACGGCGCTCTGGGAGCGCCCGGGGGACATTCTTCCCCTGGCGGAGCATCTGCTGGCGCTGCATGCCAGCCAGATGGGGCTGCCGACGCCGCAGCTTGCAGAGGGCGCCCGAGAGCGTCTGATGGCTCACCCCTGGCCCGGCAACGTGCGCGAGCTCGACAACGTGGTGCAGCGCGCCCTGATCCTCTGCCCAGACGGCCTCATCGACTGTGAGCACCTGATCCTGGAAGAGACGGACGAGACCCTGGTGCGGCCGCTTGAGCGGCTGTCAGGGGAGGGGCTTGGCGGCGAACTCAAGCTGCAGGAGCACCAGATCATTCTGGACACCCTGCAGGAGTGCAACGGCAGTCGCAAAGCGGTGGCCGACAAGCTCGGCATCAGCCCGCGCACCCTGCGCTACAAGCTGGCCCAGATGCGTGACGCCGGCATCGAGTTGCCCGCCTAGGCCTGACAGGCGCATGGCCTTGCCGGTCCGGCTCGATTATCATGGGCCCTGACGATCGGAATCCGGCTCCCCGCACAGTGCGTGGGGAGCCCAGCTAGGAGACCCCCATGATCTCTCATCGTAAACTGGAAAGCCTGCTCAACCACCTGCTCGAACCCCATGCCATCAAGGATTACTGCCCCAACGGCCTGCAGGTGGAGGGGCGCGAGCGCATTCGCAAGGTGGTGACCGGCGTCACCGCCAGCCAGGCCCTCATCGATGCCGCCGTGGCCGCCGATGCCGACGCCATCCTGGTTCATCACGGCTACTTCTGGAGCGGCGAGCCGGCCCAGATCACCGGCATGAAGCAGCGTCGTCTCAAGACCCTCTTGACCCACGACATCAACCTGTTTGCCTACCACCTGCCGCTGGACGTGCACCCCGAGGTGGGGAACAACGCCCAGCTTGCCAGGCTGCTCGGCATCAAGGTGCGTCGCGGTCTCGAGCCCTGGAACAGCAAGAGCGTGGCCATGGTGGGCAAGCTGGAGGAGCCCATGAGCGGCAGCGATTTTGCCAAGCTGATTGCCGAGCGTCTCGGTCGCGAGCCGCTTCATTGTGGTGACAGTGGTCCCGAGCTCATCCGCTCCGTGGCCTGGTGCACCGGCGGTGGCCAGAGCTACATCAGCCAGGCGGCGGAGCAGGGCATCGATGCCTTCATCTCCGGCGAAGCCTCCGAGCAGACCATCCACACCGCCCGCGAGATGGGCATGCACTTCTACGCCGCAGGCCATCACGCCACCGAGCGCTACGGCGTCAAGGCGCTGGGAGAGTGGCTCGCCACCGTACACGGGTTGGAGGTGACCTTTATAGATATCGACAATCCGGTGTAGGGCCGATGAGCCGCGCAGCGGCGTCATCGGACGTGATGACAGCCATTGCGCTGGCCGATAGAAATGACAAGGGAGGCCTGAGCCTCCCTTGTTGTGTCTTACTGCTGCTCGCGGTTACTCGCTGGCATAGCCTGCCAGGCCAAGCTGCTTGCCATCGAGGCAGGCAGACCCTTCTCGCATCTGCAAGCGCCCTTCACAGAACCACTGCACCACCAGTGGGTAGATGCTGTGCTCCTGCACCTGGACCCGGGCGGCGACCTCGTCTGCACTGTCCCCTTCGAAGATGGGGACCCGTGCCTGGAGGATCACCGGGCCGCCGTCGAGCTCTTCGGTGACGAAGTGGACGCTGGCGCCGTGCTCGTCATCACCGGCCTCGATGGCGCGCTGGTGGGTGTGCAGACCCTGGTATTTTGGCAGCAACGAGGGGTGGATGTTGATCATCCTCCCCGCGAAGTGGCGCACGAGGTCGGCGCTCAGGATCCGCATAAAGCCGGCCAGCACCACCAGATCCGGCTGATAATCCGCCATCAGGGCCAGCAGGGCGGCATCATACTCCTCCCGGCTGGCGAACTGCTGCTGGGCCAGGATGGCGGTTGCCACCCCGGCTTCCCTGGCACGCACCAGGCCATAGGCATCAGCCTTGTTGCTGATGACGCCGACCACCTGACCGGCAATCTTGCCGCCGGCACAGCCATCGAGGATGGCCTGCAGGTTGCTGCCGCTGCCTGAGATGAGGACGAGGATGCGTTTCATAGGGGAGGTCATCTGGCCGTTGATCCGATCATTCATTGAATGATGACCTGCTCCTCACCATCGGCCGCCTTGGCGATGTGGCCGATGTGCCAGGCGTTCTCGCCTTCGGCCTTGAGCAGGGCCAGTGCCTTGTCCAGCTGATCCGCCGGCAGGGCGATGATCATGCCGACGCCGCAGTTGAAGGTGCGATACATCTCGTGGCGGGTGACGTTGCCTGCCTGTTGCAGCCAGCTGAACACCGCCGGCCACTGCCAGCTCTGCTCGTCGATGACCGCCTGGGTATTGGCGGGCAGCACGCGCGGGATGTTCTCCCAGAAGCCGCCGCCAGTGATGTGGGACAGGGCGTGGATCTCGCACTCCTTGATGAGCTTGAGCACGGGCTTCACATAGATGCGGGTCGGCTCCAGCAGGGCGTTGGCCAGGGTGGTGTCACCCAGCGGCTGCTGCACGTCGGCCTTGGAGACTTCCAGGATCTTGCGAATGAGGGAGAAGCCGTTGGAGTGGGGACCGCTGGCGGCCAGGGCGATCAGGGCATCCCCTTCGCCAACCTTGCTGCCGTCGATGATCTCGCTCTTTTCCACCACGCCGACGCAGAAACCGGCGATGTCGTAATCTTCCCCTTCATACATGCCAGGCATTTCGGCAGTTTCACCGCCGACCAGGGCACAGCCGGACTGTTCGCAGCCGGCGCCGATGCCGGTGACCACGGCAGCGGCAGTGTCCACGTCCAGTTTGCCGGTGGCATAGTAGTCGAGGAAGAAGAGGGGCTCGGCGCCCTGCACGATGAGGTCATTGACGCACATGGCGACCAAGTCGATCCCCACGGTGTCGTGCTTCTTCAGGTCGATGGCCAGACGCAGCTTGGTGCCCACCCCGTCGGTACCGGAGACCAGTACCGGTTCCTTGTAGCCAGCAGGGATTTGACACAGGGCCCCAAAGCCGCCAAGACCACCAAGGACTTCAGGACGACGAGTGCGTTTTGACACGCCCTTGATACGTTCAACCAGTGCATTGCCGGCATCGATATCTACGCCAGCATCCTTGTAGCTCAGTGAGGTTTTGTCAGTCACGCGTATTCCCCGTCATATAAAGAAGTGGAGGGTAAAATTCGGGGCGTATTCTACCAGCGGGCACGAAAAACCAGAAAGAAAATCGTTTGCGCGTTTTTGAATCGAAAAGCTCTACAAGCCGTGGCTTTTGTTGTATGATTCCGCGATTTTTTGGCGCCGGTTAGAGGAGATAATAATGAAAGTCGTTGAAGTCAAACACCCCCTGGTCAAGCACAAGATCGGCCTGATGCGCGAAGGCGACATCAGCACCAAGCGTTTCCGTGAACTGGCCAAGGAAGTGGGCAGTTTGTTGACTTACGAAGCGACCTCTGACTTCGAAACCGAAAAAGTGACCATCGATGGCTGGAACGGCCCTGTGGAAGTCGACCAGATCAAGGGCAAGAAGGTCACCGTCGTGCCAATCCTGCGCGCCGGTCTTGGCATGATGGACGGCGTGCTGGAGCACATGCCGAGCGCCCGCGTCAGCGTGGTCGGTATCTATCGCGATGAAGAGACCCTGCAGCCTGTCCCCTACTTCGAGAAGATCGTCAGCAACATCGAAGAGCGTCTGGCCCTGGTCATCGACCCCATGCTGGCCACCGGCGGCTCCATGATCGCCACCATCGATCTGCTCAAGAAGAAAGGTTGCCAGTCCATCAAGGTGCTGGTGCTGGTTGCCGCGCCGGAAGGCATCAAGGCGCTGGAAGCCGCTCACCCGGACGTGGAGCTGTTCTGTGCCTCCATCGACCAGGGGCTGAACGAGAAGGGCTATATCGTCCCGGGCTTGGGTGATGCCGGCGACAAGATCTTCGGCACCAAGTAAGCATCACCCCATCGCCGCGCCCAAGGCGCGCAAACGGAGCCGGCACCCTGCCGGCTCCGCTGTTTCTCCCCCCCTTTGCTTGCTGCCATGCGCGCCTTGCCGCTACCATAAGCACCATCCCCCATTTCGAGAATCTTCCTTATGCTGAAACGCTTAGCGACTCTCCTCTGCTGCTGTCTGCCTCTCGTGGTGTCGGCCGCCCAGGTAACCGACCTCTATCAGGGCAAGGCTCCCACCAGTGGCGACATGACGGCCGCCCAGTCCCAGGCGCTGGGGTATGTGCTCGTCAAGGTGACGGGCAAGCGCGATATCCTCACCCAGCCGGATGTGGTGAAGGCCCTGGCGGCGCCGGCGGATTACGTGCAGCAATACAACTATCAGGACATCGGCTCGGTCAAGTTTCTCAAGGCGGATTTCAATGTGGCCAAGGTGAACGCCCTGGTCGGCCAGAGCAAGTTTGCCCTGCTTGGCCCGGTGCGGCCGCAGGTCGCCATCTGGCTGGTGGTCGACGAAGGCGAGCGGCGCATTCTGCCGGATCAGTCCGGCGATGGCTGGTCCGAGGCGCTGCGTGCCCAGACCCAGGCCATGGGGCTGCCGGTCAGTCTCCCGCTGATGGACTTGGATGACAACATGGCGGTCAATGCCACCGATGTCTGGGGCCGCTTTGCCGATCCCGTGCTCAAGGCGAGCCAGCGTTACGGCGCCGAAATGGTGGTGCTCGGCAAACTGAGCCCGGAGGGGGAGGCCTGGAGCATCGACTGGGGTCTTTATGGTACCAAGCCGGGGGCGCAGGCAGGAGAGCTGACCGAGCTGACCAAGGGTTCGGGTTCAGGTACCCAGGCCGAGGTGGCAAAGGGCTTTGCCGATGCCCTGGCCGGTTGGCTGGTGCAGCAGTACGGTACCCGTCTCTCCGGTGTCGCCTCCAGCCAGACCCTGGTGGTGGAGGGGCTGTCCGATATCGATGGCATGATCCAGATCCAGAAGCTGCTGCAGGGGATGGCCAGTGTCACCAAGGTGGCTATTGGCAAGCTGGAAGGGGACAAGGTGACCTTCAACCTCTCGCTGCAGGGGGACAAGGCCGAGCTGGTGAGGGGGTTGCAACTGGAGAGCCGCCTGCATCAGGTGGAAGACAACGAGAGCGGCCTGCGCTATCAATGGTCGCAGCCCTGATCCCGGGGAAGGATCCTGACCGCCCGGCATGGTCGGGCGGTTCTCTATCTGCCCCGCTGGTGATACACTTGCCCGCAAATATCACAGTCAAAGCCCAACGAGTGAAGCAACCGGCCCAACTGTCTTTAGCCGTACAACTACCGGATGATGAAACCTTCGTCAGTTTTTATCCCGGCAACAACGCCCATCTGATCACCGCCCTCAAGAATGCGGCCATCGGTCAGGGCTCGCCCTTCCTCTATTTCTGGGGAGCCAAGGGGTCGGGCCGCTCCCATCTGCTCCATGCTACCTGTGCCGAGGTCAACGCCCGCGACGCGGCGGCGGCCTATCTCTCCCTCGATCAGTTCGAACAGCTCGACCCCAGCATGCTCGATGCTTTGGAGAGCCTGCCCCTGGTCTGTCTTGACAGCCTGGAGGCGATCGCCGGCAACGCCCTGTGGGAGCGGGCCCTGTTCGACTTCTACAATCGCTGGAAGGAGAAGGGGGAGGGGACGCTCATCGTTACCGGCTGCAGCGCGCCACGCAAGCTGGGGCTGCAACTGCCGGATCTCGCGTCCCGTCTCGACTGGGGAGTGAGCTTCCACCTCGACGAGCTGGACGACGAGGGCAAACTCAGCGCCCTGCAACTGCGCGCCGAGCTGCGGGGTTTCAAGCTGCCCATCGACGTGGGCCGTTTCCTGCTCAACCGCCTCTCCCGCGATATGCGCACCCTGCTTGCCACCCTCAATCGTCTCGACAACGCCTCCTTCCGTGCCAAGCGCAAGCTGACCATCCCTTTCGTCAAAGAGATCCTCGAGCTCTGAAAACCTATCCCATCTTAAATGCGAAAGGGGACTCCCTCCGACGTAGGTGGGAGGGGAATTTCGCCGGGGCGTCAGCCCCGCTGG
>NZ_JAPDBQ010000105.1:5526-15367 GCF_027705325.1 Aeromonas sp. QDB18 | reverse complement strand
CGATTAAATCAGATCACAAACGAAGCCTTTTTTCTATCTATTTCAATTGGTTGTAGCTAAAGATCCTGTACATGAGCATGGCCAGGGAAGGGCGCCGCATGAATGGGCGCCATCGGGCAGGGCAGCATCATACGTGAAGCCTGAGCAGGCTCACAGCCTCCCAGCGCATGCGCGGCGGCACCCACCGCCGCGTCTGCGCCACGGAAACCGCGCTCTTCCGCTCCCGCCTGCGCGCTGCATCAAAAAAATTTTGTGCAAAAGTGGATTACCGCAAAACCATAGGCCCAGACCGCGTCAGATATAGGATCTGCGGCTCGGTGAGGATCTGAAAGGATCGAAAGGAATTGCAGGGTTTTACAGTTTGAAAGGGTTGGGGAGGGTAAGCGTTAAAACGTAACTGATTGAATGTGCTGGGGTGTTCGTGCTTTCCGTGGGAATTCTGACGATCAGGGAGGATCTGCTTTGCTGCTTAGGAATGGCGGGAAAGCTTTTTGTTTCAGCTGGTTGCGAGTGGCGACGGATGATCTGGGCGCTGAAATTTTGAAAGGCCACTGCAGCCGCGATGCGCTTGGCCAACTGCCCCACGAAAAATGCGTTTTCTGTGAAGTGTGTCCGGTCACGCAAGGGTGTAAGCAGCCGAGAAATGGACACCGACCAAGGCCGATCACCAAAACATTAATGTACTCTTTATGTACTCTCGCCATTTTCAGGAACCGGAAAAACTTAAGGCCACCCGCTTGGGTGGCCTTAAGTCATTGAATTAGTTGATGGTGCCCGGGGTCGGACTCGAACCGACACGATTTTACTCGGCGGATTTTGAATCCCGTTTCTACAGTTTCAAAGAGAGTGTATGACTCATAAAGCATTGAATCAAGAGGGATAGAGTTATTTCAAGTCTGTTGTGGGTAAGACTGGTTTGCACACTTTGCACATTTTTACCCACCAAAAAGCATGTATTCTTTACCCGAAAATAATCTGAGATCGGCATGAGGACAGCTTGTAATCCCCTTCCTCATCCTCAAAAACCACCTCAAACATCTTATTCGCCATCTCTCACCTTTGATGCTCTCTCAGGCAACCAACTCAAGGCTCCCTGAGTGCGTGTCGCAAGACATCGGTAACGGGGGTTAGCAGATAGTTGAGGACGCTACGAGCCTCGAGCTGGACATACACCTCTGCAGCCATGCCGGATATGAGCGCCGGAATTGCCGCGTTGGCCAAGGAGTCGGTCTGCGGCTGCACCTGAATAACGTAATACGGCAGACCATCCTTGTCTGTCAGTGCATCGGCTGAGATGTAATTGATCTTGCCTGCAACCAAAGGGGTTATCCGGGAGTTGAACGTGGTGAATCGCAATTCGGCAAACTGATTGAGGTGCAGGTGACGGATCGAATCGACATTGACGCGTGCTTCCACAATCAGATCCTCGCCTTGAGGGACGATCTCCATCAGTGGTTCACGGGGGGGAGCAACCTCTCCGGGGGCATTCACCCTTAAACCGACGACTTTCCCCGCAACCGGGGCTGTCAACGTCTTGCGACGGGCTGCATCCTCGACAGGGCGAAGCTGTTCGCGCAATTGCACAAACTTCGCATGGCATTCCTTGAACTCTTCCGCTGCATTGCGCTGGTATTCGGATCGAACCGCAGCCATGCGCATACTGATGTCGTTTTTGCGCTGTTCCGATTGCGCCAATGTCGCTGCATGCTCTCCACGCTTGGCACTGTATTCGGCAACCGTTCGCTCGAGCCCGATAAGCCGCACTTGGGAAATATATTTGTCGCGGACTAATCGCCGGTTCATTTCGAGTTCTTCTTGCGCCAACTTGTTAGCCTGATCGCTGGCTTCCGCTTGCTGACGCAGTGCGACCTGCTCGGTCGTTATGGCAGCTAACTGATGCTTGTAGCTGGAGAGTTGCTCTTCGAGCAGTTCCCGGCGTGTCCGAAATATCTTTAGTTCGCGCTGGAAGGCCTTTTCAGTGATGGCAGGATCGAAACTGGCCTGAGACTCCCGGCTCAAATCAAAATGTGCAGCCAGTTGCTGTTCTGCATCCAGGCGCTCGCGCCGAATACGCTCAAACACCAGCATCTCTTGCAAGACTTGGGCGTTGGCATCGGTCTTGACGTCATCCAATTCGATCAATGGCTGGCCAGCCTGTACCTCATCCCCATTTTTGATGAAAATCTGCTTGATGATACCGCCCTCAGTATGCTGGACGAGCTTACGGTTTTGGACAGGCTTGACCAATCCCATACTGACGATGGCGCCGTGCAACGGTGCAAGTGCTCCCCAAAGCACGAAGGCCAGAAGAGAAATGACAATGGTCGCAAGGCCCAGGCGTTGCGCGGGAGATGTGCTGGTTGATTTCATCATGCTATGGACCGAATTGCTGCTGTCTGGTGGGTTTTTCCTGACAAGCGTGCCAAGACTTCTGCACAGGGACCGAGTAATTCCGTTTTGCCGTCTCGAATCACCATCAGGTAATCGAGTGTCGCCACGAGGGAAGGCTTGTGGGTGATCATCACCACAGTGACTTGTTCTTGTTTCAGGAGAAGAAGGGTTTCGATGAGTGCCTGCTCGCCTTCTGCATCCAGATTGGCATTGGGCTCATCCAGGATTATCAATCGGGGATGCCCAAATAATGCCCGAGCTAATCCGACGCGTTGTGCTTGTCCTGCAGACAGTTGGATACCGCCTTCGCCCAACAGGGTATCGAATCCCTGAGGTAATTTGAGGATCATCTCATAGGCATGAGCACGCTTTGCTGCCTCTACCACGCCCTCGCTAGGCTCACTACGAAAACGTGCGATATTCTCGGCAACGGTTCCCGGCAGCAATTCAACGTCCTGGGTTAAATAGCCCAGATGAGGACCCAGACGCTCACTATCCCACTGCGACAATTCCGCACCGTCAATGCAGACTCGTCCCGTCGTGGGCTTCCAGATACCCAGGATGATTTTAGCAATGCTGGACTTGCCAGCTCCGCTCGGGCCAAGGATGCCAAGGGATTTTCCGGCTGGCAGGTCAAATTCCACATGACGCAAAATAGGAGCCTCCGGATGACGGCTGGCCAGTGCGATACGCTCCAGTTGCAGATGTCCAAGGGGATCAGGCAGTGCTGTTTTTTCCCCTTGTTGCTCGATGGCGGTCATCAAATTGCCCAGTCGTTGCCAGGCGGAACGCGCATTGACCAACGCACTCCAGTTACCAATCAGTGCTTCAACGGGCGCCATGGCGCGACCGAACAAGATGGTTGCCGCAACCATGATGCCAGGCGTCACGTGGGTATCCAGCACCAGCCAGGCACCCAGCCCCATCATGGCTGACTGGATGGCCTGGCGCAAAAACTTGCTGGTGGCCAACAAGCTGCTGCCGCGACTGTTGCTCGTTTGCATTAAATCCAATGTACGGTGATTCAAGCCTTCCCATCGAGCAACGAAACTTGACGCCATGCCCATCCCATTGATGGTATCGGCGTTGCGCAAACCCTGATCGATATACTGCCCGCTGCGCCGCGAGGCTTCAGCGTATTGCTCGATGGCTTGGCGATTGACCCGCTCCGTCGTCCATGCCAGGGCAATCAACAATAATGCACCGGTCAAGGCCAGTAGGCCCATCGCCGGATGGAATAGAAAAATCACTATGACGAACACAATCATCCATGGAGCATCAAACAATGCGATGATGTTCGCCCCGGAACAGAAGGTACGCAACGTGGTGACATCGCGCAGCGAGAGGGCTTGCCCGCTGGAGGCAGGTGAACTGCTCAGACGGACAACCTGCTGTAGCACCGTGGTGCCGAGAAGATCGTCAATACGTCGCGCAGTTTCGACCAACAAACGAGAGCGTGCCATATCGACCAGCGCCATCGCTATCAAGGCCACCGCCACCCCGATCGACAACATGACCAGTGTGGCCTCACTGCGACTGCTAAGTACGCGATCGAAAACCTGCAGCATGAAGAGCGTCGGCCCGAGCAGCATCAGGTTCACGAAGATGCTGAACCCAGCGGCATAGCCCAAGGCAGGTTTGAGTGGGGCGAAGGTTTTTCGAAGGGGATTGGGGGCGGCTTTAGACATCATTCAGCAGTCGTTCCTTGTCTTGGCGAAAAACTTAAGCAGTCCAGGCAAGCAAATTGTGTGGAGATCGTAATGATCAACGATGGTCTGCCGGGCTTGCTGGCGCATTGAATACATTCCCTTGTTCCGCGAGAGTACATCGGCGAGTCGGTGGGCAAGTTGCGTGGCATCAAAGAAATCCACAAGCAATCCGTTCTTGCCATCTTCGATAAGTTCCCTGACTGGTGCCGTGTCCGATGCAACGAGCAGGCAGCCCGCCGCCATCGCCTCCAGCATCGACCACGAAAGCACGAATGGGTAGGTCAGGTACACGTGTGCCGCCGAAACCTGCAGGACTTTGAGATAGTCTGCATAGGGAAGCTTGCCGACGAAGAAAATTCTGCTCCAGTCAATCTGGTCCTGGACTTCGGCACAGTAACGCTGCCGGTAGGTTTGCCCTTCTGGCAGGTGTAGGCCGTAGCTGACATCATCACCGCCGACGATGATGACTTTGGCGTCAGGCCTGAGCGCCTGTAACTTGGGGAGGCTGCGTATAAAAGTGTGAAAGCCTCGGTAGGGTTCAAGGTCGCGGGCCACGTAAGTGACGATCTCGTCACCGGCCTGGAGACGTTGGCCGTTGATCTCGACCCATGCATTTGAGTTCGGCTTGACGGTGTCGGTATCGATCCCTTCGTGAATGACCTCAATCTTGTGTTGCAGCTCGGCGGGATAGCGACACTTCTGCCATTTGGTCGGTGCAATGCCTTGATCGCAGCCGATCAAGCTGTGCAACTGGGTGCTGTTTTTAATGCGAATTCGTAACTGGTCATCCAGCGAGCCCGGAAACTCCGGGTCAAAGCCAACATCCCCACCGGTACTTTGGTAGTAGTACTCGAAGTACTGGATCACTTTGGTGTTTGGAAAGACATCCTTGAGGAACAGCCCTTCACCCCAGCCTGGGTGGGCCACAATAATATCGGGCTGGAAGCCTTCTTCATCACGTAGCTTAAGGAGCAGACGAACGATGGTTTGTCCCCGGCGAACGTGGCCTTCGAAGCCACGCAGGTAGTGATGGGTTTCCTTTTGACCAGAGCCGTGAGGTTGATAGCCCAGCACCCGGAGGCGGGGATGTAAGGCGGGACGCCCTTTCAGGTGTCTCGCTTCCCCGATCCCGATAACTTCGTTATCAGTATCGTCAGCTAGTACCTTGGCGACGTGTCGGAATTGGCCAGGGAAATTCTGATGTATAAAGATGTAGCGCATCCAGCGTCCTTACTGCGTCGTGGGCGTGCCATTGAGAATAATGTCAGTGAGCAATGTCGGTTTGCATACTTTCGCTCTACCAACGGAAGAGCCCACAGCGCGGGCTCTTCCTGAGCTTCAGGGGTCAGAGAATAAAGTCGGTAGCACTGAGTGCAGCGACTCCGTTGAGCTGGATCGCGAATTCAGCCGTCGAGTCGGCATCCGCGTTCCCATAGAGAACGTGGTTGGCCGAATCGAAGTAGAGCGTTCCTGTACCCGTTGTGAATGTACCGGAGAACGAACCGCCCACGTTGACTGAACTGAACGCATCGTTAGCACTGGTCCCTGTATTTGCATCCAGCGTGGAAAGATCGAGTCGGTCACCTTTAGTGAAATCGGTAATCACATCCCAGGTCGTCCCCGTCACCCCCATTTCTGACAGTGCATTGAAGTCGAAAATGTCGTTACCGCCATTACCCGTCAACACATCCCTCCCTAGACCGCCGATCAGGGTGTTGGCACCGCTGTTACCGGTCAGGGTGTCGTTGTAGTTGCTGCCGGCCAGGTGCTCGATGTTGAGCAGCGTATCCGACCCCGAGCCACCAGTGGCCTGAGCCACGGTACTTGCCAGGCTCACGGTCACGCCCGCGGTGGCATAGGTGTAGCTCACCGTATCAGCACCAGCCCCACCGTCCAGCACGTTAGTGCCCGCCCCCGCGTAGAGCGTGTTGTTCAGGCTGTTACCGGTGCCATTGGCAGCACCCGCAGCCAGCAGGCGAAGGTTCTCGACGTTGGCACCCAGGGTGTAGGCCGCGAGGTAGGAATTGACCATATCGGTACCGCCGCTAGCCAGCACGGCGTTGGTCTCGCTCACCACGTCGCCGATGTTGTCGACGTAGTAACTGTCCGAACCGTCGCCGCCCGTGAGCACGTCGGCACCAGTCCCCCCGTTCAGGCTATTGGCACCACTGTTACCCGTGAGCGTGTCGTTGTAGTTGCTGCCAGTGAGGTTCTCGATATTGAGCAGCGTGTCCGAGCCCGAGCCACCGGTGGCCTGGGCCACGGCACTCGCCAGACTCGCGGTCACGCCCGCTGTGGCTAAGGCGTAGCTCGCGGTGTCGGTACCAGCCCCGCCGTCCAGCACGTTGTTACCGGCACCGGCGTAAAGCGTGTTGCTCAGGCTGTTGCCGGTACCATTGGCGGCACCCGAGGCCAGCAGACGCAGGTCCTCGACGTTGGCCGACAGGGTGAAGGCTGTGGCGGTGCTGAAGACCGTGTCGGTCCCACCGCTGGCGGCTACCGCATTAGTCTCGCTCACCACATCGCCAATGTTGTCAACGTAGTAGTTGTCCGAGCCATCGCCACCGGTCAGCCGGTCTGCGCCGGCGCCCCCATTCAGGGTGTTGGCAGCGCTGTTGCCGGTCAGCGTATCGTTGTAATTCGAGCCGGTGAGGTGCTCGAAATTCAGCAGCGTGTCCGACCCCGAGCCGCCAGTGGCCTGGGCCAGGGAGCTTGCTAGGCTCGCGGTCACTCCCGCAGTGGCGTAGGCGTAGCTCACGGTGTCGCTGCCCGTTCTCCCGTCCATAACGTTGTTGCCAGCACCCGCATATATTGTGTTGGCATTGCTGTTGCCGTTACCGTTGGCTGCGCCGGTGGCCAGCAGGCGCAGGTTCTCGACGTAAGTTCCCAGCGTATAGTCGGCAAGGTAGGAATAGACCGTGTCGGCACCGCCAGTGGGATCCACCATGGTCTCAACCACTGTATCGCCGATATTGTCGACGTAGTAGATGTCAGACCCGTGGTTCCCGCTCATGCGGTCGGCTCCAGCTCCCCCGTTCAGTATGTTGTCACCATTGTTCCCGGTCAGGCTGTCGTTGTAGTTGCTGCCGGAGAGGTGCTCGATGTTGAGCAGCTTGTCCGACCCCGAGCCGCCGGTGGCCTGAGCTACGGTACTCGTCAGGCTCACGGTCACGCCCGCAGTGGCGTAGGCATAGCTCGCGGTGTCAGCGCCAGCCCCACCATCCAGCACGTTGTTGCCGGTACCCGCATAGAGCACGTTGTTCAGGCCGTTGCCGGTACCATTGGCGGCACCCGCAGCCAGCAGACGCAGGTTCTCGACGTTGGCTCCCAGCGTGTAGCTCGCGAGGTAGGAATTGACCGTGTCAGTACCGCCGCTGGCCAGCACGGCGTTGGTCTCGTTCACCACATCGCCGGTGTTGTCGACGTAGTAGCTGTCCGAGCCATCGCCACCGGTCAGGCGGTCGGCACCCGCGCCCCCATTCAGGGTATTGGCAGCGCTGTTCCCGGTCAGGCTGTCGTTGTAGTTGCTGCCGGTGAGATTTTCGATATTGAGCAACGTGTCCGACCCCGAGCCGCCAGTGGCCTGGGCCACGGTGCTCACCAGGCTCACAGTCACACCTGCAGTGGCGTAGGCGTAGCTCGCGGTGTCCGCTCCAGTCCCACCATCAAGCACGTTATTACCGGCACCCGCATAGAGCACGTTGTTCAGGCCGTTGCCGGTGCCATTGGCGGCCCCTGTAGCCAGCAGGCGCAGGTTCTCGACGTTGGCTCCCAGCGTGTAGCTCGCGAGGTAGGAATTGACCGTGTCGGTACCGCCGCTGGCCAGCACGGCGTTAGTCTCGCTCACCACGTCGCCGGTGTTGTCGACGTAGTAGCTATCCGAACCGTCGCCACCAGTCAGGCGGTCGGCACCCGCGCCACCGTCCAGGGTGTTGGCAGCGCTATTCCCGGTCAGGGTGTTGGCCAAGGCATTACCGACCCCATTGATGGCGCCTGTGCCGGTCAGAACCAGGTTCTCAAGGTTGTTGCCCAGAGTCCAACTGACCGCAGACTGCACAGTGTCGATGTCGGTGGCGGTCGTCGAGGTTTCGCTGATGACATCGAGGGTGCTGTCGACGACGTAGGTGTCGTTGCCGGCACCGCCGAGCAGCTGGTCGTTGCCCAGGCCGCCGTCCAGCATGTCATTACCAGCGCCCCCATCCAGGGTATTGGCAGCGCTATTACCGGTCAGGCTGTCGTTGTAGTTGCTGCCAGTGAGATTTTCGATATTGAGCAGCGTGTCCGACCCCGAGCCGCCGGTGGCTTGGGCCACGGCACTCGCTAGGCTCGCGGTCACGCCCGCAGTGGCGTAGGCGTAGCTCGCGGTGTCAGCACCAACCCCACCATCCAGCACGTTATTGCCCACACCCGCATAGAGGGTGTTGTTCAGGCTGTTGCCCGTCAGGTTGGCTGCGCCAGAGGTGTTGATGCGACCATTATCTACGTTGGCCGACAGGGTGAAGGCGGCGGCGGTACTGAAGACCGTGTCCGTCCCTTCATTGAGGTTCTCGACCACGATATCCGTACTCAGGTCGACATAGTAACTGTCGTTACCCAATCCCCCTATCAGGGTGTCGCTTCCGGTGTAACCATCGATGCTGTTGGCTTCGCTGGTACCCTTGAGCGTATCACCCGACTGGCCGCCGATGATATTTTCTATCTCGGAAAGCTGGTCGCTACCGATCTCGTTGCCGGAGGCGGTGCCCAAGGCCAGATCAACGGTGATGCCCGTGATGGCACTGGTATAGCGGACTGTGTCGATACCGATGCCACCCACGTAAGTGTCGTTGCCTGCACCATCGCCCCCGACAATTTCGTCATCGCCTTCGCCAGCGTCGACCCAGTCGTCGCCACTACCAGCGTAGAGCTTATCGTTTCCTTTTCCGCCATGAACTTGGTCGTTGCCTTTTCCACCGTAAACCTGGTCGTTGCCATCGCCACTGTCCAGCTCGCTGCCTTTGTCATTAGCCCGCATGATGTTGTCGAGTGCGTTGCCGGTCCCCATTGTGCCCTTGACTGCGTCGGTCCCTATGTCGAGGTTTTCGACGTTTCCACTCAAGACGTAATCGATGGAGGTGATGACTTTATCGGCACCTTGCCCCGCAACCTCCTTCACGATATCGCCAAGGTTGTCGACGTAGTAGGTGTCGTTGCCACCCCCGCCCGCCATGGAATCCGCACCCTCGCCACCGTCAAGAATGTTGTCTTCGACGACCACTGGCTGCGTGCTGGCCAGGGTATCCCAATGCGAGTCCCAGTTCGGATCGCCGGCGGGTGCGTCCATCGTGACCATGATGTCGTTGCTGCCCATGCCGTAATGGCGATTGGAGCCCCCCAGACCACTCATGATGTCGCCGTTCGGCGTGCCAAACAGGGGCGAGAAGTTCTGCGCCACCAGTTCAGTCCATTTCACGCCCTTCAATACCGCGAGCGTGACATAGTTGTCTCCACCGCCATCAGCGTCGAATTTCAACAGCGTGTCGTCACCGGATTTCACAACGTCGAGATGCCCCGACTTGAACGGATTGGTGCCGTCGTAGTTGCTGGCGCCGTTCTGCATCAGGTCGCGGATATCGAGTTTTTCGCCACCCCGGCCCGCGACGAAGTCGGTGATTTCCATGGGGCGGGCGGTAACGTCGACAACGTTGTTCCACGTGCTGTCCAGATTGAACTGCATCGTCCCCTTCTGCTGGGCCTGGTAC
>NZ_JAPDBQ010000105.1:0-5428 GCF_027705325.1 Aeromonas sp. QDB18 | reverse complement strand
ATGGCTGCCGGTTAGTGCGTTTGCGGTCAGGCGGTCGTTGCCTGCCTCGCCATACAACTGGTTCGTTCCCTGGCTGTCAGTCAGAACGTCATCGCCCAGCCCACCCCAGAGCGTGTCGTTGCCAAAGTTACCGTCGATGGTGTCGGCGCCGTCTCCGCCGAAGATGCTGTCATAGCCAGCGTCGCCGTTAATCACGTCGTCGCCAGCAAAACCGGAAATCGTGTCACCGCCGGCGCTGCCGAGTAACGTGTCTGCAGCGGCTGTACCGTCGAAGACCAGACCCGGCAGCTCGCTGCCATCGGTCGGGTAGGCTGGGTTGAAGTTGGCACCCACCAAGTTCGAAGCGGTCACATTTTTGAGCACCGCAAGAGTCACATAATCATCACCACCGCCGTTCACGTCGAACTGCAGCAGCGCGTCGGCCGGGCTTGTGTCAGACTGGATCAGGCGCAGGTAGCCGCTGCTGCCGAACGGGTTGGAACCGTCAAAACCGACCGCCCCATTGCGTAGCAGGTCCTGGATATCGAGCACATCGCCGCTAATCCCTGCGACAAAGTCGGTGATTTCCATCGGACGGGCGGTAACGTCGACAACGTTGTTCCACGTGCTGTCCAGATTGAACTGCATCGTCCCCTTCTGCTGGGCCTGGTACTGCTGGGCCGTCAGCACAAAGGTGTCTTTACCGCTGCCGCCACTCAACGTCAGTTGCAACACCCCGTTGGCTTCGAGCCGGTCATCGCCGTCCCCACCGGAAAGCACCGCCGACGCAATGCCATAGTTCGCATCGCCTGGTTCATGGGTACTGACTTTCAGCTGGTCGTTACCCGTCCCGCCCTCCAGCGACAGATCAATTCGCCCGAAACCACGGTAAGCCGAGGACGTTACCTCCAGGCTGTCGTCATCCGCACCGCCATCGAGCTGGTAATCGACACCGTAGGACTCGCCAATGTCCTTCAAAGCATAACCATAGGCATACGCGCTCAGTGAATCCGCACCAGCCCCCCCTTCGAGGCGTGCTGTTTTGGAGTAAGCCACATTCAAATTGTCCCGGCCATCGTCCCCCTGTAGCAGCACATCGGCCATATAGGCTGCACTCAAGCCACCCATATAGTTCCCCACCGTCTCATAACCGCTACCGTTCCAGCTCTGGTATTCGTAGTAGCCATCATCCCCGGCGCCGCCGCTAATGGTTGCCTGGCCGTGCTGCACATAGGTCGTCGTGCTGTTTACATACAAGTTGCCATGTGCATTCAGTTCATCGCTGCCATCACCACCTAGCAACACCATCGACGCCCCAACCCCATCAATGGTGTCGTTGCCCAGCCCACCATCCAGCAGATGGCTGCCGGTTAGTGCGTTTGCGGTCAGGCGGTCGTTGCCTGCCTCGCCATACAACTGGTTCGTTCCCTGGCTGTCAGTCAGGACATCATCACCCAGCCCACCCCAGAGCGTGTCGTTGCCAAAGTTACCGTCGATGGTGTCGGCGCCGTCGCCGCCGTAGATAAGGTCATGGGCTGCTTCACCATCGATCCAGTCATCGCCGCCATAGCCATAGATCGTGTTGTCCAAGCCATCGCCGACGATCCTATCGTTGCCCTCAGTTCCACGGATTAGCTGAAGCGAACCTTGGTAAGCAGCACCGTCAAAGGGGGACTCGTCGATGTTCCCCGACATATGTTCAAGTCGCCAATCACTGCCCAGCCCTGTGATATTGTCGCTCACCGCCACATCGGCTTTGGTTAACTGCGCGAGAGAATTGACGAAGGTGGTTCCGGTATCGCCCTGCGCCACGTTGCAGCCGTAGAGCAGGATGTCGCCGGTATCGGCCAGGGAAGAGCCGATCGCTTGGAGCTGGGTTTGGTAACTGGAAAGGTTGTCACTGCTGAGTGCTGTGTTACCCAAGTACAGGGTGCCCACCGAGCCATGGCTGATCACCTGGATCGAATCCAGATCCGTGTGGCCCGCCAGAATCCGCTGCATCTGGTCGACACCATCCTGGTTGGCATCGAGCAGATACCATTCGGTATCGGTGCCCAAACTGGCGATGAGGGTTTCGTAACCGGTGACGCGGCTGTCGATAAAAACAATGCTCTGCGTGGACATAGTTCAGCACACTCCCTTGCGCGATCATGATTCAGCACTCCCAGATTGGTTTCCTTAGCAATCTGACAGGCTGTAGACAAATTTTTTGATGATAAAATCATCACTTGTTAATAATGAAACGGTCAATTCAAACCAAGGTCATCGGCCATAGGCTATGTCTCGTCGCTATCAACATCACTGATGTGCAGTGGGGTTCATCGAGCCTCTGCTCTCACCCTACAGCTTTATGAGACGCACTACTCGTGAGCCACATCTGGTGCTTGATGGCATCCTCTTGCTCTCCACTCCTGGGCACCTTGGCGAGACCTATCTGAGTGTTTTGGTTCATGGATATCGATCTATCACACCTTCCGGCGGAGGCAGAGCACTGGCCAAATCGATGCCATCTAGGAAAAAACTGAAATTACATCTCAATAAAGAAGCGCTGATCGACTTTGACCTATTGTGCCTTGACGGATCCAATGCCAGTACACCCAAAGATGCTATCGGAGAGCAGAAAAAACATTGATGTAGATCAGATGTTTGGCCATCCATGGAGGCGTTTGGGCAACCAAATCCACATGGTCACAGACGGAAATGGCTTGCCGTTAAGCAGTGACAATCAGTTGCCGCAGCGGTGCGTGGGCGGTGGGAGAACAGCCAGCATTTATGGCTGGAGCTGGAGCTTCAGCTTTAACTCTCGACGGCGACTATCTTGCTCTCGCAGGTCACGAGCCAACTCCCGCAACAACTCCCGCTCGCCACCACACCAGGCATTGTGCGAAGAGGTGGCTTTACCTTCTGCGGTAGTTGGGCCTGTGCTCTGCTCCCACGGCTTAGCCTTCCCAGCAGCGGGGTGATACCACTCCGTGAGGATCAGGGCCATGCGTAGAGCCCCCTCACTTACGCCATCAAAAGCAGGAATGAATGATTTAAACAGTCGATCGAACGTTTTTCCCTTCTCAGTCATTGCCCCACCCTCCCAAAAACTTCATCCAGCATCTGCCGTTTGCTATCAACGCAAAGGTGGCTGTATCTCTGCGTCATCGTGATCGATTTATGCCCCAAGCTATCAGCGATAGCCAGTACCTTCGACAAAGTCCTCGTAGCTGAAACTCTGATGGAAGGTGACGAAGTCGATACGCCCCTCCTTCACCAGTGCATCAAAGCGCGCCTTTAGCGCTTGGCGATCCGCCCCATGTGCTGCCAGCCAGGCTGGGTCGAGAATAGCCAACGCTTTGTTGATGGTGTGGTAGGTCTTGCCGGTGCCGGGGGGGCCAAACAAGATCTGGTTTAAGGGCAAGTCGCAGATCTCAATCTGTAAGTTGGATTTGTCATCCATATCCGGCCCCTCATCATCAACCTCAGCCTGATAATCCTTCGGCCTTCGTGCGTTCCCAGCTAATTGGATACCAGCAGTCCGCAGGCGCTGGGCCACCATATCAAACCACTCTTTCAACTCAGCTTGGGTAGACGACCTGTCCGGAGTCGTAGCCAGCCGCAGACCATCCGTATCCGTAAAATCCTTGTGGAGTGAGCACCAGAGGGTGTCGTCCCAATACGACAGGTACAGCTTCGGCGAGCCACGTTTGTTTTGGGGTTGCTTCACGCCAATCCGGAGGTCGATATAGTTCTTGCTCTCACCACCGGTAGTCCAATGGTCCGCGTTCGGAAATTGACGCTGGATCTCCTCAATGACCATCCAGGCCCAGGCTCGCGTATGCTCATCAGGCAATCGTTTTAATAATGTGGCTGCATCGGCGTTCAGGTAGTTATCAAGCATTGGTTGATGGCTCCTCGATAAATTGTGAATACTCGGAGCCGACATTCAATCGAAGTTGGCCGGAGCTTAGGCGGGGTAGCAGAGCGCCACCTTCGTTCAGGGCATCATAGGCCGCTATGAAATGTTCCTTGGTCAGCTCGCCGAGCTGCTTCTTGATGATTTCCATATGAGCCCATTAACGATGCTGCTGCCATCCTTGAGGACGGCCGCCAGCAGAACGGTGGACAGGGTCTGGGGGGCGAACATGTACTACTCCGGCTATGCCACAACGGGCATTGAAACGGTGCCTGCTGGGCGCTGATACGGATGGACGGACGAAGACCTTGGCCACGCGGGCGACAATGCCACCCCTCTACGCCACAGGCTCGTCACTAACAGGCCGATGAGTGTATCGAAGCAAGCCAGATTGAACCATGGCTTGGCTCACATCACTCCAAGAACGGGTCCGGTTTGAAGAGATATGCGTCACTTAGTGTTCAGGACGGCGGGCGGCGTACTGCCACCATCGCAGCGCAGCGTACCCAGCGAGTCGGTGCGGCACACCGTCCCGTCCGAGGCGCGTAGGTTGCCGAGGCTGTCTTTGCGCCAGGTGACGTTCAGGCCACTCTTACTGTTGTTGGCGCGCACATTACCGAGGCTATCTCGCCGGTAGGTGGTGCCATCGCTACTCCTTACGTTGCCCAGCGAGTCTTTGCGCCAACTGGTGCCGCTGCCCGAGTCCCTGACGGTGCCAAGGCTGTCGGTGCGCAAGGTGCCATGGCTGCCATCCTTGCACTGATAGCGGGTATTACCGAGGCTGTCCTTGCGATAGGTACAGTCGCTGGCAGTCAGTCCTATCGGGCTGAAAGCCAGTAGTACCAAGGTGGATAGCAGCAGGGTTAAGCTGGATAGACGTACCATGATGGCGTCCTCGTTCGCCTGAAGAGGTCACAGCTTACACCTCTCCGGCATCGTCCCTCGATACTGAGGCTAGATACATGTCGCGTTTTCAGACGGGTATGTAGCTTCTCTCATGGCTAGCCAGAGTCATACGAAGCTGCACGTTACCTTTCAATAGTGGCCTACATGAGCCATGGGATAACACTTAGCGTGTGCAACTGCGCGCCACATGATCGTCATAAGTGCGGGATGGTCAATAAGTTGACCCGAATATTGTCATTACAGGACATCAAGGATAGACGGCTCCAGTTCGCAGTCATCATACTGGGTCTCCCCCTACCCGGCTGCGCCGTCTTTATCCGGTGGCGGCGGTTCATTCCCGGACACCTCCAGCCCCGCCCGCCTAAGCGCACCCGCCACCCCCAGCGCCGTGTAACCGTCCGGCCCCATAGCGATCCCCCGCCCGTCCGTTTCCCCGTCCACCATAGCCTCTATCGTGTCCTGGTACATGGCGGGCATGACCGTCATCCGGGCTCTGTCGTCCGAAGTTGCGCCACCAATAACGATCTCGATCTCATCGTCAAACAGCGATGTGGTTAAAACTTGCACATGTACAGAACCTTAAGCGGCAAGCGAATTAATAATACCGTCTAACGTGTTGTTTTGCTTGGATTTTCTCTGCCT
>NZ_JAPDBQ010000104.1:0-15626 GCF_027705325.1 Aeromonas sp. QDB18 | reverse complement strand
GCCAAACCACAGAAGTATGCGACGAGAAAACCTAGTAAAAACAATGCCAGTCAGGCTTAACTGACTGGCATTAGCCCTTGGGCGCCTCTTTTTATGGTTTGGCTTATGGCTTGGCACAGTCTGGCGGCTCAAGGAGACAGCGGCTCGCGATGATATTCATCGGCCCCGCACTCGGGGCAGGTGGCAAGCTGCTCCGGGTGCAGCACGGTATGGCGCCACTCGCAGTGATCGCACACCAGCACCCCGAGTCCCACCCAGTCCCCCGCCCGGTAGACCCCCTTGTGTTCCAGCTCGTCCGCCAACTCCTGCCACTCCACCTGGGTGCGGTCGGTCACGTCCGCCAGCCAGGACCAGGCGGTGTCCTTGAGCGCCAGCATGAAGGCGGACTCCTCCACCTGCTCATCCTTGCGCCCCTCGTCATAGTTGCCCAGATCCCGCTTCACATACTCGGCGATCAGCGCCAGCTCGTCCTGGGTCAGATCCCCGGCCGCCTCCAGATAGGCCTGCACCTTGGCGATCATCCGGTTGAGGCGCTCTCCCTGAAACGCTTCCGTCTCTTCCCACTGCTTCTTGAGCTGAGCGATAAAGGCTTCATACCCTTGTCGACGTTTGTCCATGGCCATCACTCCTCTGCTGAATCCCGATCGAGCCAGACCCTGACCTCGGGCTCGGCGGATACGGGCGGCGGTTGCCATTCTCACTTCGTTGCGACTCTCGCGGCTCTTGCGGCTTTGCAAATCCTCGCGGGTACCGGACCTGGCCCGAGACCGGGCGGATGCTGGCGGTTGTTGCCGCCGCAGGATATGGGTATTCTATCGGGATTTCCCAGCCGTTTTATCTATTCATTTCACAGATCCGGATGTCACCAATGCAAGAGCAATACGTTCCCCAATCCATAGAACCAGCAGTGCAGAAGCACTGGGATGCCAAGAAAACCTTCAAGGCGGTGGAGAAAGTAGACAAGGAAAAGTTCTACTGCCTCTCCATGTTCCCCTATCCGTCTGGTCGTCTACACATGGGGCACGTTCGCAACTACACCATAGGTGATGTGATCTCCCGTTATCAACGGCTCAATGGCAAGAACGTGCTGCAACCCATCGGTTGGGACGCCTTCGGCCTGCCGGCAGAAAACGCCGCCATCAAGAACAACACGGCGCCGGCCCCCTGGACCTACGAAAACATCGAATACATGAAGAACCAGCTGAAGATGCTGGGTCTGGGTTATGACTGGGATCGGGAGCTGGCCACCTGCAAGCCGGACTACTACCGCTGGGAGCAGTGGTTCTTCACCAAGCTCTACGAGAAGGGCCTGGTCTACAAGAAGACTTCCTCCGTCAACTGGTGCCCGAACGACATGACGGTGCTCGCCAACGAGCAGGTAGTGGACAACTGCTGCTGGCGCTGTGATACCCCGGTGGAACAGAAAGAGATCCCCCAGTGGTTCATCAAGATCACCGACTACGCCGAAGAGCTGTTGAACGACATCGACAATCTGGAAGGCTGGCCGGAAATGGTCAAGACCATGCAGCGCAACTGGATTGGCCGCTCCGAAGGGGTCAACATCAGCTTCAATATCGACGGTCAGACCGAGCAGCTGGAGGTCTACACCACACGTCCGGACACCTTCATGGGCGTCACCTATGTCGGTATCGCTGCCGGTCACCCGCTGGCGCTGCAAGCAGCCCAGAACAATCCGGAGCTGGCCGCCTTCATCGAAGAGTGCAAGAACACCAAGGTAGCCGAAGCTGAACTGGCCACCATGGAGAAGAAGGGCATGGCCACCGGCCTCTACGCCATTCACCCGCTGGATGGCCGCAAGGTGCCGGTCTGGGTCGCCAACTTCGTGCTGATGAACTACGGCACCGGCGCCGTGATGGCGGTTCCGGGTCACGACCTGCGTGATCACGAATTCGCCACCAAGTACGGCCTCGAGATCAAGCCTGTCATCAAGCCGATTGATGGTGACGTCGACGTGAGCGAAGCGGCTTATACCGAGAAGGGCGTGCTGTTCAACTCCGGCGAGTTCGACGGCCTCGACTTCCAGGGTGCCTTCGATGCCATCGCCAACAAGCTGGAAGGGCTCGGCAAGGGCAAGCGCACCGTCAACTACCGTCTGCGCGACTGGGGGGTTTCCCGTCAGCGCTACTGGGGCGCCCCCATCCCCATGCTGACCCTGGCCGACGGTACCGTGGTGCCGACCCCGGAAGATCAGCTGCCGGTTCTGCTGCCGGAAGACGTGGTGATGGACGGTATCCAGAGCCCCATCAAGGCCGACGCCGAGTGGGCAAAGACCACCTACAACGGCCAGGAAGCGTTCCGCGAGACCGATACCTTCGACACCTTCATGGAGTCCTCCTGGTACTACGCCCGCTACTGCTCCCCGGACTACGACAAGGGCATGCTGGATCCGGCGGCTGCCAACCACTGGCTGCCGGTGGATCAATACATCGGCGGCATCGAGCACGCCTGTATGCACCTGCTCTATGCCCGCTTCTTCCACAAGCTGCTGCGTGATGCGGGCCTCGTGAACAGCGACGAGCCGTTCAAGCGCCTGCTCTGCCAGGGCATGGTGCTGGCCGACGCCTTCTACTACAAGGATGAGAAGGGCGGCAACGTCTGGGTCAGCCCCCTCGACGTCAAGGTTGAGCGCGACGACAAGGGCCGCATCACCAAGGCTGTCGACCTTGAGGGTCGTGAAGTGATGCACTCCGGCATGACCAAGATGTCCAAGTCCAAGAACAACGGCATCGACCCGCAGCTGATGGTGGAGCGTTACGGCGCCGATACCGTCCGTTTGTTCATGATGTTCGCCTCCCCGGCCGAGATGACCCTGGAGTGGTCCGACTCCGGCGTGGAAGGTGCCCAGCGCTTCCTGCGCCGCCTGTGGCGCATCACCTTCGAGCACGTATCCGGTGGCGCCGTTGCCGCACTGGACGTCGCCGCCCTCACCAGCGACCAGAAAGCCGTGCGCCGCGAGCTGCACAAGACCATCGCCAAGGTGAGCGACGATGTGGGTCGCCGTCAGACCTTCAACACCGCCATCGCCGCCATCATGGAGCTGATGAACAACCTGGCCAAACTGGGCAGTGACGCTCAGGATCGCGCCCTGATGCAGGAAGCGCTGGAAGCGGTCGTGGTCATGCTCTACCCCATCACCCCGCACATCGGCTTCGAGCTGTGGAAAATGCTGGGCAAGGAAGGGGACATCGATGTCGCGGCCTGGCCGGTGGCTGACGAAGCGGCCATGGTCGAGACCGAGAAGCTGGTGGTGGTGCAGATCAACGGCAAGATGCGCGGCAAGCTGACCGTGCCGGCCGAGATAAGCCAGGCCGACGTCGAGAAGCTGGCCATGGCCGATGCGTCCGTACAGAAGTTCACCGACGGTCTGACCGTGCGCAAAGTCGTGTACGTGCCGGGCAAACTGCTCAACATCGTGGCCAACTGATGAAGCCTCCCCTGGCGGCGGCCGACAGTCCGGGCCAGGGGCTGACGACACACGGATGATGACGGCGGGCCCTGCGCCCGCCGCTCTTCCCTTCATGCAAAGAGGATTTTTTATGGGCACCATCTTCACGCGCTGGATGGCCATCGTGCTGGCAGGGCTGCTTCTGCAGGCCTGCGGTTTTCAGATGCGGGGCACCGCCATTCCCCCCGAGCTGATGACCATGAAAGTGGTCGGTGACAACAAGAGCGACTTCTACCGACTGGTCACCACCCGTCTCAAGGCCGCTGGCGTCGAACTCGCCGACAAGGAGGGCATCCCGGTGCTGACCCTGGCCGGGGTACGTAGCCGCAGCCAGGTCGCCTCGGTCGACTCCATCGGCCAGGACCGCGAATACCTGCTGAGTTACAGCACCCAGTTCACCGTGGTCATGCCGGGCAAACCGACCCAGGTCTTCCCCATCACCTTCAACCGCAGCTTCCTGAACAAGCCGGATGCGGCACTCGCCTCCTCCCGCGAGCAGGAGCAGCTGGGCAAGGAGATGCAGGAACAGGCCGCCAACCTGGTTATTCGCCAGCTCAGTCAGGTCAAGTTCTGATGCGCGTATCTTGATGAGAGGGTGTTGATGAGAGTCTATCCCGAGCAGTTTGCGGATCACCTCAAGGCAGGGCTCAAGCCCTGCTATCTCATTTTCGGGGACGAGCCCCTGCTCAAGCTGGAAGCCGTCGACGCCGTGCGCCAGGTAGCGCGCAAACAGGGCTTCGATGAACGCCACAGCTTCGTGGTGGAACAGGGGCTGGACTGGAACCAGGTCTACGATGCCTGCCAGGCCATGAGCCTGTTCTCGGCCCGCCAGATCATCGAGCTGGAGCTGCCCGCAAAGATCGACAAGGATCTCGCCGCCCGCATCAGCGACATTGGCAAGCAGCTCCACCCCGACCTGCTGCTGGTGCTGAGCGGCAATCGCCTCAACCAGACCCAAATGAAGGCGTCCTGGTTCGACAAGCTGAGCCAGAGCGGCACCTATGTACCGGTCAACCACCCCGAGCCCCGCTTCTTCCCGCGCTGGATGAGCGCCCGCTTTCAGCGCTTCGGCCTCAAGGCACTGCCGGATGCGGTCAATTTCATGTGCCACGCCTACGAGGGCAACCTGCTGGCCGCGAGCCAGGAGATCGAGAAGCTGACCCTGCTCTCGCCGCCCCAGCCCATCAGCGTCGCCTATCTGCAGGAGACCATCATCCGCCACGCCCACTTCACTCCCTTCCAGCTCGTCGATACCCTGCTGGAAGGAAAGGTGAACCGGGCCCAGCGCATCCTGCTGGCCCTTCGCGCCGAGGGCACCGAACCCGGCATGCTGGCCTGGACCCTGTGCCGCGAACTGAAGCAGCTCACCGAGCTGGCGCTGGCCGCCCGCGCCGGACAGCCCCTGGTGGAGCATTTCAGCCGCCTGCGCATCTGGCAGAGTCGCCAGCAGCTCATCCAGCAGGCGCTGACCCGACTTCCCTTCCCCAAGATCCGACAGCTCTGGCAACTGATGGCCCAGCTGGACCATGCCCAGCGCCATTTCGACACCGAGCAAGCCTGGCTGATGCTGCAAACCATCGCCCTCGGCTTTCGTGACGGTACCCCGCTCCCCCTGCTGGAGACGGAATCATGCTGACACCGCCCATCGGGATCCTCGGCGGCACCTTCGATCCCATTCACATCGGTCACCTGAGGCCCGCCATCGAGGCACGGGATGCCCTGGGTCTGGCCGAGGTGCGCCTGCTCCCGAACCATATCCCGCCCCACCGGGCCAATCCGCTCTGCTCCAGCGAGCAGCGGCTCGCCATGGTCGCGCTGGCTGCGGCGGACAACCCGGGATTCGTGGTGGATGAGCGGGAGCTCAGGCGCGACACTCCCTCCTGGACTATCGACACCCTTATCGAGTTGAGGAGCGAGCTGCCGGACACCCCGCTCTGCTTTTTGATGGGGATGGATTCCCTGCTCGGCCTGCCGGGCTGGCACCGCTGGCAGGAGTTGCTCGATTACGCCCATCTGGTGGTGAGCTGCCGCCCAGGCTGGCAACCGGATTATCCCGTCCAGGTGGCCGAGCTGCTGGCCCGCCACCAGACCCGGGATATTCAGGATCTCCATCGCCAGCGCCACGGTCATGTCTGGCTTTGTGACAACCTGCCCGTCGAGCTGTCGGCCACACGCCTGCGTGCCCTGCTCGCGGCAGGCCAGGATCCCAAATACCTGCTGCCCAACCCGGTCGCCGACTATATCCGGCGCCACGGGCTCTACCGCTCATCGGCAACGCAGTAAACGGCGCCACGCAGGCGGGTCAGCCGACACGTCCGGGCACACCGGGCCCGGCCCTGACTATTGCCAGGCCGGGTTGCACACTATAGTGATCGTCAAGGGGCCCCTCCCCCACGGGACGGCTCCCCGGGCGATGCTCCCTTTGCCAGGCTGGGAAACGGGAGTGACCATGATATAATCCGCCGCCCTCTGGCGCCGGAAGATAGGAGAAGACATTGCAAGGCCAAGAATTGCTCGCCTTTATCGTCGACAAGATCGATGACATGAAAGGCCGCGACATCATCACCCTCGATGTGCGCGGCAAATCCAGCATCACGGACACCATGATCATCTGCTCCGGCAACTCCAATCGTCACGTCAGTGCCATCGCCCACAACCTCGCCAGCGAGGCCCGTCATGCGGGGCTCGACCTGCTGAGCGTGGAGGGGGAACTCACCGGTGAGTGGGTGCTGGTGGACATGGGGTCGGTCATCGTGCACGTGATGCAGGATGAGTACCGCGACTTCTACCAGCTGGAAAAACTCTGGAGCGGCGCCGCCCAGGTCAATTCGCAATAAAGGGCGACAGCGTAACCAAAGATGAAGATCCAGTTGATTGCCGTGGGCACCAAGATGCCTGCCTGGGTAGAGCATGGCTTCGAAGAGTACCGTCGCCGCTTCCCCAAAGACATGCCGTTCGAGCTGGTCGAGATCGGCGCAGGCAAGCGCGGCAAGAATGCCGACATTCCCCGCATCCTGCAAAAGGAAGGGGAAGCCATGCTGGCCGCCGCCGGCCGCTCCCGCATCGTGACTCTGGACATTCCGGGCAAGCCCTGGACCACGGAGCAGCTCGCCGTGCAACTGGAAGCCTGGAAGCTGGATGGCAGGGATGTGGCGCTGCTGGTAGGTGGCCCGGAGGGGCTCTCCCCCGAGTGCAAGGCTGCTGCGGAGCAGAGCTGGTCGCTCTCGCCCCTGACCCTGCCCCATCCCCTGGTGCGGGTACTCGTGGCCGAGAGCCTCTATCGCGCCTGGAGCATCACCACCAATCACCCTTATCACAGAGAGTGACCCATGCCGACCCTGAGCATGCATTTCTCCTCTCTCACCCGCACGTCAGCCACAAGGTAACGGCATGCTGAAGAATCGCATTGAAATGCGCGATCACAGTGCCGAGGGACGTCTGTTCTTCCGGCGCACCCTGGTCGCCTACATCGGCATGGTCACCCTCATGCTGGTGCTGCTGGCTAACCTCTACTACCTGCAAGTAGAGTCTTACGAAACCTATCAGACCCGATCCAACGACAACCGCATCCGTGTGGTGCCGGTGGCGCCGCCCCGTGGCCTCATCTACGACGCCAACGGTGTCCTGCTGGCGGAAAACCGCCCGGTCTACAGCCTGGAGATCGTGCCCGAAGAGACCGAGAACCTGGAGAAGACCGCGGACGACCTCATCACCCTGCTGGCCCTGCCGGAGGGGACCAAGGAGAAGTTCCTGGCCGAGGTCAAGCGTCAGCGCCGCTTCAAGCCCGTGCCCCTGTTCGAGAAGCTGACCGAATACCAGGTCGCCCTCTTCTCGGTCAACCAGCACAACTACCCGGGGGCCAGCATCGAGGCCTACCTCAAGCGCTACTACCCGTTCGGCGACACCCTGACCCATGCCCTGGGCTACGTGGCCAAGATCAACACCCGTGACGTGGAGCGCCTCGAGAAGGAGGAGAAGCTCGCCAACTATGCCGCCACCAAGGACATCGGCAAACAGGGGGTGGAGAAGTACTACGAGGATCAGCTGCACGGCGTGGCGGGTTATCAGGAGGTCGAGGTGAACAACCGCGGCCGGGTGTTACGTACCCTGAAATTCCAGCCCCCCGAGCCCGGCAAGGACATCTACCTCAACATCGACATCCGCCTGCAGTTGAAGGCCCAGGAGCTGCTGGCCGGCCGCCGGGGCGCCATCGTGATGATGGAGCCCAACACCGGCGCCATCCTGGCCATGGAGTCGAGCCCGAGCTACGACCCCAACCTGTTCGTGACCGGCATCTCCAGCGCCAACTACTCGGCGCTGCTCAACGATCCCGCCCGGCCGCTGGTGAACCGCACCACCCAGGGCATCTATGCCCCCGGCTCCACCGTCAAGCCCATGATGGCGGTGATGGGGCTCAACGAGGGGGCGATCACCCCCAATTACCGCTACTTCGGCGGGCCCAGCTTCTCCATCCCGGGCACCACCAAGAAGTTCCGGGACTGGCGCCGCTGGGGCCACGGCTGGCTCGACGTCTATCGCGCCATCGAGGTCTCGGCGGATACCTATTTCTACGATCTCGCCTACCGGGTCGGCATCGACAAGATCAACAGCTACATGACCAAGTTCGGCTTCGGCCAGTACAGCGGCGTGGACCTCTATGAAGAGACCCGGGGCGTCATGCCCTCCCGGGACTGGAAGATGGCCCGCTGGCGTCAACCCTGGTACCAGGGGGACACCATCTCCATCGGCATCGGCCAGGGCTACTGGAGCGCCACCCCGATCCAGCTCGCCAAGGCCATCAGCATCCTGACCCAGAACGGTCACGACGTGACGCCGCACCTGCTCAAGAGCACCGCCTCCTCCGATGGCGTGGTCAACGCCCCCATCAACCCGAACGTGGCCATCGCCGCCAAGAGCGATACCTACTGGCAGGTGGCCAAGGACGGCATGTGGCGCGTCATCAACGGCCACGAAGGGACGGGGCGCCGCGTCTTCGCCAATACCCCCTACAAGGCGGCGGGCAAGTCCGGCACCGCCCAGGTGGTGGGCCTCAAGGAGAACCAGGTCTACAACGCGGCCACCACCAAGGTGGAGCACCGCGACAACGCCCTGTTCGTCGCCTTCGCCCCCTTCGAGGCACCCAAGGCGGTCGTCGCCCTGGTGCTGGAGAACGCCGGGGGCGGCAGCGCCATGGCGGCACCGGTCGCCCGCCACATGCTGGATGCCTATCTGCTCCCGCCGGAACCCCAGTTGCCACCGGCACCGGAAAAGCCGTCCCAACCGAGTGAGGTCGTTTCCCAATGAGTAATTCTGCCCGCCAGCAGAGCATCTGGTACAAGCTGCACATCGACCTGCCGCTGCTGCTCGGCCTGCTGACCCTGATGGCCCTCTCCATGGTGGTGCTCTACTCCGCCTCGGGCCAGGATCTCGACTCCATCGTGCGCCAGCTGGTGCGCGGCGCCCTGGCCTTCGGTCTGATGATCGGCATGGCCCAGCTGCCGCCCTCCCTCTATGCCCGCTGGTCGGTGCCCCTGTTTGCGGTGGTGGTGCTGCTGCTCATCGCGGTGGACGTGTTCGGCCATATCGGCAAGGGGGCCCAGCGCTGGCTCGATCTCGGCTTCATGAAGTTCCAACCCTCCGAGGTGATGAAACTCTCCATGCCCATCATGGTGGCCGCCTGGCTCAGCCGGCACTCCCTGCCGCCAAAGTTCAGCCATGTGATGATCGCCCTGGTGATGGTGCTGCTGCCCACCCTGCTGATCGCGGCCCAACCCGATCTCGGCACCTCCATCCTGGTGGCCGCTTCCGGCTTCTTCGTCATCTTCCTGGCGGGGATCAGCTGGTGGCTCATCGGGCTCGCGGTCTTGCTCATCTGCGCCTTCATGCCGGTACTCTGGTTCTTCCTGATGCACGACTACCAGCGCCAGCGGGTGCTGATGCTGCTGGACCCGGAGAAGGACCCGCTCGGTCGCGGCTATCACATCATCCAGTCCAAGATTGCGATCGGCTCCGGCGGCGTGTTCGGCAAGGGGTGGCTGCAAGGCACCCAGTCACAGCTCGAATTCCTGCCAGAGCGCCACACCGACTTCATTTTCGCCGTCTTCAGCGAGGAGTTCGGTCTGGTGGGAGTGGCCCTCTTGCTGGTCATCTACCTCTACATCATCAGCCGCTGCCTGTTTATCTCCATGCAGGCCCAGAACAGCTTCGAACGCCTGCTGGGGGGCGCCCTGACCCTGACCTTCTTCGTCTATGTGTTCGTCAACATGGGCATGGTAAGCGGCATCCTGCCGGTGGTAGGGGTTCCCCTGCCACTGGTGAGCTACGGCGGCACCTCCATGGTGACCCTGATGGCGGGCTTCGGCGTTCTGATGTCCATCCAGACCCACAGGCGGCTGCTCGCCTGATGCGGCTCGGCTGGCTGGCTCTATCTCTGTGCACCCTGACGGCGAGTGCTGCCGTCTCGCCGGCCCGGCTCAGCCTGCTGGCCGAGCAGCAGCAGGTGCCGCTGGCAGAGTTGCAGGCCGCCGCCGCCCAGGCCAGCCTGCGCCAGGAGGTGCTGGACACCATCCGCCGCCCCTGGGAAGCCAAGCCCTGGCACCGCTACAGGCCGCTGTTCGTCACCCCGGAGCGCATCCGGGACGGAGTGGGATTCTGGCAGCGCCATGCCGCCACCCTGGCACGGGCCGAGCAGACCTACCAGGTCCCCGCCTCCCTCATCGTCGCCATCATCGGCATCGAGACCTTTTACGGTCGACAGATGGGGCGCCACCCGGTGCTCGACAGCCTTTACACCCTGGGATTCCACTACCCCGAACGGGCGGATTTCTTCGCCAAGGAGTTTGCCCAGCTGGTGCTGCTTGCCCGGGAAGAGAAGTGGCCGCTCACCAATCTCAAGGGCTCCTATGCCGGCGCCATGGGCATGGGCCAGTTCATGCCCTCCAGCTACCGCCACTACGCGGTCGACTTCGACGGAGACGGCAAGCGGGATCTCTTCGCCAACCCGGCAGATGCCATCGGCAGCGTGGCCAACTACTTCGCCCTGCACCACTGGCGCTGGGGCGAGCCGGTGGTGGAGCCCGCCTTGATCGGATTGGCGCCAGTAGGTACCCTGCTTGCACCCGAGCCCGAGCTAAGGCACCGCTGGGCAGAGCTGGCCGCTGCGGGCATTGAAGTCGCCACACCGCCGTCACCCGAGACACCGGTAAAACTGCTGGCGATGGAGCAGGCCGAAGGACCGGAATACTGGGTCGCGCGCCACAATTTTTACGTGATCACCCGCTACAATCGCAGCCCTCTCTATGCGATGGCGGTGCATCAACTCAGTCAAGCAATCCAGGACGCTTATGCATTACAGCCACAAACTTCTTCCCCTCAGCCTGACCTTGTTGCTGGCCGCCTGTAGCAGCCAACCCGAACCCCAGCCGCTGCCCCCGGAGCCCGCCCCCCAGGAGAAGCCCCAGGTCATCGAGATCCCCCAGGCGACCGGCGCCATTCCCCGCCCCGAACCCATGAGCGAGAGCGGCAACCGGGACTACTGGATCGGAAAGCAGAAGTTTGAGGTGTGGCGCGACATCAAGCACTACAGCGAGGAAGGCACTGCCAGCTGGCTCTCCCGGGATCTGGACGGCAACAAGACTGCCAACGGCGACGTGCAGGACAGCACCCTGTTCAGCGCCGCCCACCGCAACCTGCCCCTGCCAAGCTACGTGCGGGTCACCAATCTGGACAACGGTCTGGAGACCATAGTACGCGTCAATGATCGCGGCCCCTTCGGCAGCGATCGCCTCATCGATCTCTCTCACGCCGCCGCCGCGCAACTGGAGATGGTGGAAGGGGGTGAGGCCCGGGTGCGCCTCGAACTCATCACCGATCAGCCGGATCAGATGGTGGAGATGGTGCCCATGACCCCGATGACGCCCATGGAGCCTGCGGCGCCAGCAGCCAATTCCTTCGTGAACGAGGCGCCGGCCCCCACGGCACCGGCCAAGGCCGCCCCTGCTCCTGCTCCTGCCGCCACGGCGACCACCACCGTCTCCCCTCCCAAGGCCGGTGCGACCCAGGGCAAGATGATCCAGGTGCTTGCCAGCGGCTCGCAGGCGCGGGCGGAGGCCATGGGCAAGGTGATGACCCAGCGCTATGGCGTGCCGTACCAGGTGGTGGCGCACGGCGCCGTCTTCCGCGTCCTGCTCGGGCCCGTGGCCAGCGACAAGCAGGCCCCCCTGCTCGAGCAGATCCGCCAGGGTGGGTTGGAGCAGGCCTTCATCGTGCCCTGATACCCGCCCCGACCTCGCGCCGGGATACGACGCGAGGTTGGGGACCATCCCATAAAATCCCGTCCAGGTCGCATCTCGGACTATGACCGACACGCACATCTGGTATAGTGGGGGCCGCTTTTTTTCAACTTGGGTACATCCCATCCAGGCACCAGGTATTTCAAGATGTCCAAATTTGCCCGCTCCGTTATTCTGGCCTCCCTGTTAAGCGCCACCGCTCAGGCCAACCAGCCTGTTCCGACCCCGGATTCGGCCCTGCCGAGTGCCCAGCCGGTCCCCACTTTGAACAGCGCCCCCATGGTGGTGCCTGCCGCGCCCGAGATCTCCGCCAAGGCCCACATCCTGATCGACTACTTCTCGGGCCAGGTGCTGGCCGAGCAGAACGCCGACGAGCGTCTGCCCCCCGCCAGCCTGACCAAGATGATGACCTCCTACATCGTCGGCGACGAGCTGCACAAAGGGAACATCAAGGGCACCGACATGGTGACCATCAGCCAGAACGCTTGGTCCAAGAACTACTCCGACTCCTCCAAGATGTTCATCGAGGTGGGCAAGCAGGTCTCCGTCGATGATCTCAACAAGGGCATCATCATCCAGTCCGGCAACGACGCCTGTGTCGCCATGGCCGAGCACCTGGCGGGCAGCACCGACTCCTTTGCCAGCCTGATGAACGCCTGGGCCACCAAGCTCGGCATGAAGGACTCCCAGTTCAAGAACCCCCACGGCCTGGATGAAGAGGGCCACTACAGTACCGCCCGCGACATGGCCCGCCTGGGTCAGGCCCTGATCCACGATCAGCCGGAGGAGTACAAGATCTACTCCCAGAAGTCCTTCGTGTTCAACGGCATCACCCAGCACAACCGCAACCGCCTGCTGTGGGACCAATCCCTGCAGGTTGACGGCATCAAGACAGGTCACGTCAGCCAGGTCGGCTACAACCTGGTCTCTTCCGCCACCAACAACGAAGGCATGCGCCTGATCGCCGTGGTCATGGGGGCAAACAGCGAGGCTTCCCGCGCCGCCGAGAGCAAGAAGCTGCTCACCTACGGCTTCCGCTTCTTCCAAAGCCTGACCCCCTACAAGGCGGGCACCGAACTGGTCACCCAGAAGCTCTGGATGGGCGACAAGCCGGAAGTGAAGCTGGGGGTCGACAAGGACGTCTCCGTGCTGGTCACCCGTGGCCAGGGCAACAACCTCAAGGCAGACTTCCAGCTGGAAAGCGAGCTGAAGGCGCCCCTGGCCAAGGGCCAGCGCGTCGGCACCGTGTACCTCAAGCAAGGGGACAAGGAGATCAAGCAGGTTCCCCTGGTTGCCCTGGAAGAGGTGCAGGAAGGTGGCCTGATGAGCCGCCTGTGGGATTACCTGGTGATGCTGGTCTCCAGCTGGTTCAAGTAACAGACCCTTCCTCAAGCAGCGGCGCCAACAGGCGCCGCTGCTGTCTTTTGCGGTCTGTCCAGTCAATAACCCTGTAATCTGCAGGTTCCGCCGACTGACGATTTGTGGTAAAAAGCAGCATTTCCACGTCTTGCCGCACCGCCGGGTCTTGATCCCGAGGCGGCTCATGCCCATATAGACTGGGAACTGCCCCCTGGGGGCAGATGAGGGGACCGTTTCGGCGGCCCTCAAAGACGTAAAGATGACGTCGCTTCCCGGCGACCCAGAAAGGTGAAGTAGATGAATACCAAGTTTGATGAACTGCTGGAGTTCCCCTGCAAGTTCCCGTTCAAGGTGCTTGGCGTGGCCGATCCCGCCCTGCCCGACATGGTGGTGGAAGTGCTGCAGCAACATGCTCCCGGCACCTACAGCCCGACCGTTCAACCGAGCTCCAAGGGCAACTATCACTCGGTACGGGTGACGGTCACCGCCCAGAGCAAGGAACACATCGAGGCCATGTATACCGCCCTTGGCAAGATCGAGCTGGTTCGTTACGTCCTGTAAGTTGCCTCTCTCGCCCCGCCACCGGGGCGACTGATTATTTGCCGCCCGGTCGCAGCGGCGACCGTACCGACACCGCGCCGCCAGTGAGGAAAGATGTCACTCGAAACGCCCGCCGAGCCACAACCGTCAGCCGGCCAACTGCTCGTCAGACAGCTGGGCCGTCGCCCCTACCAGCCGGTGTGGGACGCCATGAAGGCGTTCACCGACAATCGCACCCCCGACACCCCGGACGAGTTCTGGGTGGTGGAGCATGACCCCGTCTACACCCAGGGTCAGGCCGGCAAGGCCGAACACCTGCTCGCCCCCGGCAACATCCCGGTGGTGCAGAGTGATCGCGGTGGCCAGGTGACCTATCACGGCCCGGGCCAGCTGGTGCTCTACGTGCTGGTGGATGTGCGCCGCAGCAAGCTCTCTGTACGGGAGCTGGTGACCTGCCTCGAAACCGCCATCATCAACACGCTCGCCAAAAGCAATATCGAGGCCTACGCCAAGGCCGATGCCCCGGGCGTCTACGTGAAGAGCGATCTGGGCATGGAGGCCAAGCTGGCGTCCCTGGGCTTGCGCATTCGCAAGGGGTGCTCGTTCCACGGGTTGGCTCTCAACGTCAACATGGACATGACCCCCTTCCTGCGCATCAATCCGTGCGGCTATGCGGGTATGGCCATGACCCAGACCAGCGCCCTGGGCGGCCCGCAGAGCGTCGCCGAGGCACAGTCCCTGCTGGTGACGGAGCTGGCCCGCCTGATTGGCTACCAAGAGATCACGAATACCGAAGAGGCGGCATGAGCAAGCCCATGCTGCCTGGCCATGAGGGCACAGAGATGACCCTGGTGGCTATCAACCAGACAATAACAAACACCGAGAGTGAATCATGAGCAAACCCGTTCGTATGGAGCCGGGCGTCAAGCTGCGCGATGGCGACAAGATGGCCCTGATCCCGGTGAAATTCATGCCGGATCCCAACGAGGAAGTGCTGCGCAAGCCGGAGTGGATGCGGATCAAGCTGCCGCCGTCGAGCCAGAAGATCGAGCACATCAAGAGCACCCTGCGCAAGAACAAGCTGCACTCTGTGTGTGAAGAGGCTTCCTGCCCCAACCTGGCGGAGTGCTTCAACCACGGCACCGCGACCTTCATGATCATGGGCGCCATCTGTACCCGCCGATGCCCCTTCTGCGACGTGGCCCACGGCCGTCCGTTGCCGCTGGATCCGGAGGAACCGAAGAAGCTGGCACTCACCATCAAGGAGATGAACCTCAAGTACGTGGTGATCACCTCGGTGGACCGCGACGATCTGCGGGACGGCGGTGCCCAGCACTTCGCCGACTGCATCCGCGAGATCCGCGAGCACAGCCCCCAGACCCGCATCGAGATCCTGACCCCGGACTTCCGTGGCCGGATGGAGCAGGCGCTGGAGGTGTTCCGCGAGACCCCGCCTGACGTCTTCAACCACAACCTGGAAACCGCCCCGCGCATGTACCGGGTCGCCCGTCCGGGCGCCGACTACAAGTGGTCTCTGGAGCTGCTGCGCCGCATCAAGGAAATGCACCCCCACGTGCCGACCAAGTCCGGTCTGATGATGGGCCTTGGCGAGACCAACGAGGAGATCGTCGAGGTGCTCAAGGATCTGCGCGAGCACGGCGTCAACATGCTGACCCTGGGCCAGTATCTGCAACCGAGCCGCCACCACCTGCCGGTGAAGCGCTATGTGCCGCCCGCAGAGTTCGACGAACTCAAGGATGTCGCCATGGAGCTCGGCTTCAGCCACGCCGCCTGCGGTCCCTTCGTGCGTTCCTCCTACCACGCAGACCTGCAAGCCAAGGGGGAAGAGGTCAAATAAGCCTCTTTTCCTGCTGGCAGAAAAAAGAGCGCCCCTGGGCGTAATGCCGATCAGTTAAGGATCCATTGACCGATCCTCAGGCTGTGTAAGAATCCGAAACTCCTTGTTGGGT
>NZ_JAPDBQ010000103.1:0-15672 GCF_027705325.1 Aeromonas sp. QDB18 | reverse complement strand
AATTTTAGTCATTTAATATCAATGGGTTACCAGTAAATGCTCTCGTGCCATATGACTTATTCGCACCTTCCCTAGCAAAACACAATTTTCATCCCGTTGATTAATAATTAATCCTTTGAAATGACATGTAAATCAGTACGAAAGTGGCATACTACGTAACATCATTGTTAGGTCACATGATTAATTTGGTTAGGGAAAAACCTATATGTTTGCTGATATTGCCGTCCAGCACTGGGCTTTTGCTGTCTATGTCATTGGCGCCATCTGTATCTGCTTGACCATGATAGGCCTGGCGGCCTTGCTGGGGGGACGCGCCTATGGCCGTGCCAAGAACAAACCCTTCGAATCCGGGGTGGATTCCGTCGGCAACGCCCGCCTGCGCTTCTCCGCCAAGTTCTACCTGGTCGCCATGTTCTTCGTCATCTTCGATGTCGAAGCCCTCTATCTCTTTGCCTGGTCCGTCTCAGTTCGGGAGAGCGGCTGGGTCGGCTTCATCGAAGCCACCATCTTCATCACCCTGCTGCTGGTAGGCCTCCTCTACCTGTGGCGCATTGGTGCCCTCGACTGGGCCCCGAAAAAGCGTGTCCTGACTGACAAGAAACCAGACTGAACTACCGATTATCTCTTTGAGGTTGCACCATGAAGTACACCCTGACCCGGATTGACCCGGATGCGCCCGTTGAGCGCTACCCCCAGGAACAGCGCCAGACCGTCGATGATCCACTGGCGCAGCAAGCGACCCGCGGCATCATGATCGGGCGCCTCGAAGAGGTGCTGCAAGACACCGTCAACTGGGGCCGCAAGAACTCCCTCTGGCCCTACAACTTCGGCATCTCCTGCTGCTACGTGGAGATGTGTACCGCCTTCACCTCTCCCCACGACGTGGCTCGCTTCGGTGCTGAGGTCATACGAGCCTCCCCCCGTCAGGCTGACTTCATGGTGATTGCCGGCACCCCCTTCATCAAGATGGCCCCTGTCATCCAGCGGCTCTATGAGCAGTTGCTCGAGCCCAAGTGGGTTATCTCCATGGGGGCCTGCGCCAACTCCGGCGGCATGTATGACATCTACTCCGTGGTACAGGGGGTGGACAAGTTCCTGCCGGTCGATGTCTACATTCCGGGCTGCCCGCCCCGCCCCGAGGCCTTCCTGCAAGCCCTGATGCTGCTGCAGGAGTCCATCGGCAAGGAACGCCGCCCCCTCTCCTGGGTGGTGGGAGATCAGGGGATCTACCGTCCCCAGATGCAATCCGAGAAGGAACGCAAGCGCGGCGAGCGGATCAACGTGACCAACCTGCGCACGCCGGATGAGATCTGATCATGAAACTGACTCGAGAATTCCCAAGCAATTACACCATGGCACAGTGGCAAACCGCCGATCACGCCGATGCCCAGGTGGTCGGCGAGCTGTTCGCCCACTTCGGTGCCGAGCGCTTCACCGTGCAGAGCACCCGTACCGGCGTGCCGGTCATCTGGCTCTCCCGGGATCTGCTGCTGGACGTGATGGGCTTCTTGCAAAAGCTGCCCTCCCCCTTCGTTATGCTGTTCGATCTCAGCGCCACCGACGAACGGATGCGCAGCCATCGCCACGGCCTGCCGGAGAGCGACTTTACCGTCTTCTATCACCTCATCTCCATCGACCGTAACGCCGACGTGATGCTGAAGGTGGCGCTCAAGGAGAGCGATCTCCATCTGCCCACCGTCAGCCGCCACTTCCCCAACGCCAACTGGTACGAGCGGGAAGTGTGGGATCTGATGGGGATCACCTTCGATGGCCACCCCCATCTGACCCGCATCATGATGCCCAAGAGCTGGCAAGGGCACCCCCTGCGCAAGGACTACCCGGCGCGCGCCACCGAGTTTGATCCCTTCATGCTCGATGCGGTCAAGCAGGATCAGGAGCAGGACAACCTGCTGTTCAAGCCGGAAGAGTGGGGCATGGCCCGCGGCAACGAGAACGAGGACTACATGTTCCTGAACCTCGGGCCGAACCACCCCTCCGCCCACGGCGCCTTCCGCCTGGTGCTGCAACTAGACGGGGAAGAGATCCGCGACTGCGTGCCCGACATCGGCTATCACCACCGCGGCGCCGAGAAGATGGGCGAGCGCCAGTCCTGGCACAGCTACATCCCCTACACCGACCGGGTCGAATACCTGGGCGGCGTGATGAACAACCTGCCCTATGTGCTGGCGGTCGAGAAGCTGGCCGGCATCAAGGTGCCGGCGCGGGTCGACATGATCCGGGTGATGATGGCGGAGCTGTTCCGCATCCAGAGCCACCTGCTGTTCCTTGGCACCTACATTCAGGACGTGGGGGCCATGACCCCGGTCTTCTTCACCTTCACGGACCGCCAGAAGATCTACACCATCATCGAGGCCATCACCGGAGCCCGTATGCACCCGGCCTGGTTCCGTATCGGCGGCGTGGCCCACGATCTGCCTGCCGGCTGGACCCGCCTCATCCAGGACAACCTGTTGAGCTGGCTGCCAAAGCGGTTGATGGAGTATGAAAAGGCGGCCATGCGCAACAGCATACTGCGGGGCCGCACAATCGGCGTCGCCGCCTACAACACGGCCCAGGCCCTGGCCTGGGGCACCACGGGGGGCGGTCTGCGGGCCACGGGGCTCAACTTTGACGTGCGCAAATGGCGCCCCTATTCCGGTTACGATCAGTTCGAGTTCGAGGTGCCGGTGGGCAGCAACGGGGACGCCTACGACCGCGCCACCGTACGCATCGAGGAGATCCGCCAGAGCCTGTCGATTATCGAGCAGTGCATGAAAAATATGCCTGAGGGCCCCTTCAAGGCGGATCACCCGCTCACCACGCCACCGCCCAAAGAGCGCACCCTGCAGGACATCGAAACCCTGATCACCCACTTCCTGCAAGTCTCCTGGGGGCCTGTCATGCCGGCCGCCGAGTCCTTCCAGATGATAGAGGCGACCAAGGGGGTCAACAGCTATTACCTGACCAGCGACGGATCCACCATGAGCTACCGGACGCGGATCCGCACCCCGAGTTTCGCCCACCTGCAGCAGATCCCCTCGGTGATCCGCGGCCAGATGGTGTCGGATCTTATCGTCTACCTGGGCAGTATCGATTTCGTTATGTCAGATGTGGATCGTTGAGTCCTCTCGCCCCGGCAGCCGGGGCGAAGGGCAAGACGCGCAGTAAAGGGACAAGCCACAAAAGGTCAAGTCATGAGCCAATGTCAGTGTCACAATAACCAGACCCCACAAGGGCAAGGGGCATGCAGCAGCCAGCAGGGAGATTTCGTCCTGAGCCAGGCTGAGCGCGATGCCATCGAACACGAGAAACACCACTACGAAGATCCCCGTGCAGCCAGCATCGAAGCGCTCAAGATAGTGCAACAGGCCCGTGGCTGGGTACCTGACAGTGCCATCCACGCCATCGCCGCCGAGCTCGGCATCCCCGCCAGCGACGTGGAGGGGGTCGCCACCTTCTACAGCCAGATCTTCCGCCAGCCGGTCGGTCGCCACATCATCCGCGTCTGCGACAGCATGGTCTGCTACATCAACGGCCACGAACAACTGCTGGCCGGGCTGAAAGAGGTGATGGACCTGGCCCCCGGCCAGACCTCCGCCGACGGCCGCTTCACCCTGCTGCCGGTCTGCTGCCTCGGCAACTGTGACAAGGGGCCGGCCATCATGATCGATGACGATACCTATGGCGGACTCGATGCCGTCAGCCTGCTGAAAACCCTGGAGGCTTACCCATGAGCATTCAGCCAGGCAAGACGCTTGCCTCCCTCGGCACCGCCAATCGCATCCCCCGCACCGCCGAGACTCACCCTCTCACCTGGCGCCTGCGGGACGATGGCCAGCCGGTGTGGCTCGAGGAGTATCAGGCAAAACAGGGCTATGAGGCCGCCCGCAAGGCCCTTGGCCAGATGAGCCCGGATGACATCGTCAGCACCGTCAAGGATGCCGGCCTCAAGGGACGCGGCGGCGCCGGTTTCTCCACCGGCGTGAAGTGGGGCCTGATGCCCAAAGACGAGAGCATGAACATCCGTTACCTGCTCTGCAACGCCGACGAGATGGAACCCAATACCTACAAAGACCGCATGCTGATGGAGCAGCTGCCCCACCTGCTGATCGAGGGGATGATCATCAGTGCACGTGCTCTCAAGGCCTATCGTGGCTACATCTTCCTGCGCGGCGAGTACGTGGATGCCGCCATCCACCTGCGCCGCGCCGTGGAAGAGGCCAAGGCCGCGGGGCTCCTTGGCAAGAACATCCTGGGCTCGGGCTTTGACTTCGAGCTGTTCGTCCACACCGGCGCAGGTCGCTACATCTGCGGCGAAGAGACGGCCCTCATCAACTCCCTGGAAGGACGGCGCGCCAACCCGCGGGCCAAACCCCCCTTCCCCGCCGTCTCCGGCGTCTGGGGCAAGCCCACCTGCGTCAACAACGTCGAAACCCTGTGCAACGTCCCCTCCATCATCGGCAACGGTGTGGCCTGGTATCAGGGGCTGGCACTGCCGGGTTCGGAAGATCACGGCACCAAGCTGATGGGCTTCTCCGGCAAGGTCAACAATCCCGGCCTGTGGGAGCTGCCCTTTGGCATCACCGCCCGCGAGCTGTTCGAGGAGTACGCAGGCGGCATGAAGCCCGGCTATCGCCTGAAAACCTGGCAACCGGGCGGCGCCGGCACCGGCTTCCTGCTGCCCGAGCACCTGGATGCCCAGATGTACGCTGGCGGCATCGGCAAGGTGGGCACCCGCATGGGTACGGGCCTTGCCATGGCGGTGGATGACAGCATCAACATGGTCTCCCTGCTGCGCAACATGGAGGAGTTCTTTGCCCGCGAATCCTGCGGCTGGTGCACCCCCTGCCGCGACGGCCTGCCCTGGAGCGTCAAGATCCTGCGGGCGCTGGAGCGGGGCGAGGGCCAACCCGAGGATCTCGCGACCCTGGAACAGCTCGTCAGTTTCCTGGGCCCGGGCAAGACCTTCTGTGCCCATGCCCCCGGCGCCGTCGAGCCCCTTGGCAGTGCGATGAAGTATTTCCGGTCCGAGTTCGAGGCCGGGGTCAAGGCCCCCCATGACAATCACAAGCTGTTCAAGGGTATCCAGCCCAACCTGCTGGGCGAGCGCTGGTAAGCGCCAGGACGCATCGGGCAATAGCCGATTTCATAAAACAGGTTTCAGGGAAGTTGTATGGCAACCATTCATGTAGACGGTAAAGAGTACGAGGTAGACGGGGCAGACAACCTGCTGCAAGCCTGTCTGTCGCTGGGTCTGGACGTCCCCTATTTTTGCTGGCACCCGGCGCTCGGTAGCGTCGGTGCCTGCCGCCAGTGCGCGGTCAAACAGTATCAGAATGCCGACGACAAGCGCGGCCGCCTGGTCATGTCCTGCATGACCCCTTCCACCGATGGCACCTATATCTCCATCGAGGATGAAGAGGCGAAGGAGTTTCGCAAGACAGTGGTGGAGTGGCAGATGACCAACCACCCCCACGACTGCCCGGTGTGCGAAGAGGGTGGCGCCTGCCACCTGCAGGACATGACGGTGATGACGGGCCACAACAGCCGCCGCTACCGTTTCACCAAGCGCACCCACCAGAATCAGGATCTGGGCCCCTTCATCAACCACGAGATGAACCGCTGCATCGCCTGCTACCGCTGCGTGCGCTATTACAAGGATTACGCAGGTGGCGAGGATCTCGGGGTCTATGGCGCCCATGACAACGTCTACTTCGGTCGGGTCGAGGATGGCACTCTGGAGAGCGAATTCTCCGGCAACCTGGTGGAGGTCTGTCCCACCGGCGTCTTCACCGACAAGACCCACTCCGAGCGTTACAACCGCAAGTGGGACATGCAGTTCGCCCCCAGCATCTGCCAGGGGTGCTCGGTCGGCTGCAACATCAGCCCGGGTGAGCGCTACGGCGAGCTGCGCCGCATCGAGAACCGTTTCCACGGTGCCCTGAACCACTATTTCCTCTGCGATCGCGGCCGCTTCGGCTACGGTCACGTCAATCTGACCGACCGCCCGCGCCAGCCCCTGCTGCAGGATGGCAGTGACAAGCTGGCCATCACGGTGGATGGCGCCCTGAACCGGGCCGCGGATGCGCTGCGCACTGCCAGCGGCGTCATCGGCATTGGCTCACCCCGCGCCTCCTTGGAGAGCAACTTCGCACTGCGCGAACTGGTGGGGGCCGCCAACTTCTACTCCGGGGTCGAGCAGAGCGAATGGAAATGCCTGCAGAAGATGCTGGACATTCTGGAGCACGGCGGCGTGCGCACTCCCAGCCTGCGCGACATGGAAGAAGCCGACGCCGTGCTGGTGCTCGGGGAAGATGTCACCCAGACCGCCGCCCGCATCGCCCTGGCCCTGCGCCAGGCAGTGAAAGGCAAGGGGCGCGAAATTGCCCGCAAGCTGAAGGTGGATCTCTGGCAGGTCGCTGCCGTACAGACCCTGGCCCAGAACCAGCGCTACCCCTTGCTCATCACCAGTCTGGATGCCACCCGCCTGGATGACGTGGCGAGCAGCACCCTGCACGCCCCCCACGCGGATCAGGCGCGCCTCGGGTTTGCCATCGCCCACCTGCTGGACGCCAGTGCACCGGCGCCAACGGATCTCTCCCCCGAACAGCAGGCCCTCGCCGCCCAATGGGCCGACCTGCTTGGCAACGCCAAAAAGCCCCTCATCATCGCAGGCAATGGTGCCCGCAACGAGGCGCTGATCGATGCGGCCAGCAACATCGCCCGCGCCCTCAAGGGCCGTGGCCAGGCCGCGGAGCTTGCCCTCGTGGCTCAGGAAGCCAACAGCGTGGGGCTGGCCATACTGGCCCGGCATGCCGCCCCGCTGGAGGCAGCCCTCGAACGCATGGAAGGGGAAGAGAGGCTTGCCCTGGTCGTTCTTGAGAACGACCTCTACCGCCGAGCCCCCCGCAGCCGGGTGGACGCCGCCCTGGATCGCTTGCAACACCTGCTGGTCATCGACCATCAGGAGACGGCCACCGCGAAGAAGGCGGATTTGGTGCTGCCTGCCGCCAGTTTTGCAGAAGGCGATGGCACCCTGGTCAACATGGAAGGCCGCGCCCAGCGCTTCTTCCAGGTCTATGCTCCCGCCTTCTACAACGCCGATATCCAGGTGCGCGAGAGCTGGCGCTGGCTGGATGCCCTGCAAGGGAGCCAGCAACCGCGTTCGGTTCGCTGGAACACCTTCGACGATGTCAGTCGCGATTGCGCCGCCAGCGCCCCGCTGCTCACCACCATGGGTGAAGCTGCACCCAACGCCGGCCTGCGCATTCGCGGCATGAAGCTCGCCCGGGAGCCGCACCGCTACAGTGGTCGCACCTCCATGCTGGCGAACCAGAACGTGAGCGAGCCCAGAGTCGCCCAGGATCCCGATTCACCGTTCGCCTTCTCCATGGAAGGCTACGCCGGTGCCCGCCAGCCCCTCTCCCAGGTACCGTTTGCCTGGGCGCCGGGCTGGAACTCCCCCTCCGCCTGGAACAAGTTCCAGGACGAGGTGGGCGGCAACCTGCGTGCCGGGGATCCCGGTCGCCGCCTGCTGGAGCCGGGCGAAGGCAACCTGGGCTGGTTTGGCACCATCCCGGCCCCCTTCCAGCCCGCCGCATCCCTGCAGGTGGTGAGCTATGACCAGCTGTTCGGTGGCGAGGAGCTCTCCGCCAGAAGCCCGGTCATCCAGGCTCGCATGGGGGAACCCACCCTGGTACTGAACCCGGCGGATGCCGCGCGCCTGGCACTATCCCCTGACGCACTGGTGGCCTTCTCCTGGGGTGGCAACCACTGGCGCCTGCGTCTTCGCCTGAGCGATGCGCTGGCTCCGGGCCTGGCAGGGTTGCCACTCGGGGTGAACGGCCTGCCGACCGCCCTGCACCATGCCCTGATCGATAACCTGCAGGAGGTCATCGCATGAGCGACTCTCTGATGGATCTGCTGATCGAGGTCGGCAAGGCCCTGGTCGTACTCGTGGGGATCGTGGGGGCTGGCGCCTTCATGAGCTTCATTGAGCGCCGCCTGCTGGCACTGTGGCAGGACCGTTACGGCCCCAACCGGGTTGGCCCCTTCGGCCTGCTGCAACTGGCAGCCGACATGGTCAAGATGTTCTTCAAGGAGGACTGGATCCCGCCCTTTGCGGATCGCCGGATCTTCGTGCTGGCCCCCATCATCGCCTTCACCGCCTTCATCCTGGCGTTTGCGGTGGTACCCATCACCCCCACCTGGGGCGTGGCGGATCTCAACGTGGGGCTGCTCTATATCCTGGCGATCGCCGGGCTGGCGGTCTATGCCGTGCTCTTCGCAGGCTGGTCGAGCAACAACAAGTACTCCCTGCTCGGCAGCCTGCGCGCCTCGGCCCAGACCCTCTCCTACGAGGTGTTCCTTGGCCTCTCGCTCATGGGCATCGTCATCCAGACCGGCAGCTTCAACCTGCGTGACATCGTCGAGGCCCAGGCCGGCATGTGGAACGTGATCCCCCAGATCCTGGGCTTCGTCACCTTCCTGTTTGCCGGGGTCGCCGTCACCCACCGCCACCCGTTTGACCAGCCGGAGGCCGAGCAGGAGCTCGCCGACGGCTATCACATCGAGTACGCGGGCATGAAGTGGGGTCTCTTCTTCGTGGGGGAGTACATCGGCATCGTGCTGATCTCTTCACTCATCGTGACCCTCTTCTTCGGTGGCTGGCACGGCCCCTGGCTGCCGCCCTTCATCTGGTTCGCCCTGAAGACAGCCTGTTTCATGGTGTTCTTCATCCTGCTGCGGGCCTCCCTGCCCCGCCCGCGCTTCGACCAGGTGATGTCCTTTGGCTGGAAAGTGTGCCTGCCCCTGACCCTGCTCAACATGCTGGTCACCGCTGCCGTGGTGCTGATGAATGCGTGAGCAAAACGAGATGGACATGACGATGATTCGGCCGTCTGCGGCAAGGAAACGCCCAGGCGCCAGTGCTGATAAATGTGCAGTGAGGCACCTATGAAAATTACGAGCATTATCAAGGGTGTTGGCACCCAGTTGCGCAGTCTTGGGATGGTCTTCTCCCATGCCTGGCGCCCCCGTGAAACCCTGAGCTACCCGGAGCAGCCGGTCTACGCCGCCCCCCGCTTTCGCGGTCGCATCGTACTGACCCGGGATCCCGATGGCGACGAACGCTGCGTGGCGTGCAACCTGTGTGCTGTTGCCTGCCCGGTCGGTTGCATCTCTTTGCAGAAGTCGGAGCGGGAAGATGGCCGCTGGTACCCGGAGTTCTTTCGCATCAACTTCTCCCGTTGCATCTTCTGCGGCCTGTGCGAGGAGGCCTGCCCCACCACCGCCATCCAGTTGACGCCGGATTTCGAGATGGGGGAGTATCGTCGCCAGGATCTGGTGTACGAGAAGGAAGATCTGCTGATAAGCGGCCCCGGCAAATATCCGGACTACAACTTCTACCGCATGAGCGGGATGGCCATCGACGGCAAACCCAAAGGGGATGCCGAGAACGAAGCCAAGCCCATCGATGTCAAGAGCCTGCTGCCCTAGGAGTCAATCATGGAACTGGCATTCTATGCCGCGGCCCTGGTCGCCGTTTACAGCACGCTGCGGGTGATCAGCACCAGCAACCCCATGCATGCGCTGCTCAATCTCATCATCTCCCTCATCGCCGTGGCCATGATCTTCTTCTGCCTGGGCTCCGCCTTTGCGGGGGCCCTGCAGGTGATCGTCTACGCCGGCGCCATCATGGTGCTGTTCGTGTTCGTGGTGATGATGCTGAACCTGGGGAGCGCCCAGGATCAGGAGAAGAAGTGGCTCACCCCCATGACCTGGGGTGGCCCGGCCCTGCTCTCCCTCATTTTGCTGGGCTTTCTGGCCCACGGCATTCTCGGCGTGACCGGCGGTGAACTGGGTCTGACCGAGGTCAGCGCCAAGGAAGTCGGTATCACCCTGTTCGGCCCCTATGTGCTGGCGGTGGAGCTCGCCTCCATCCTGCTGCTGGCGGGTCTGGTCACCGCCTATCACCTGGGCCGCGAGGACAAGAGCGGGGAAGTGCTCTCCGTGCCTCGCACCACACAGGAAGGAGGTCAGCAATGAGCGACATCCCCGTGGTGATGCATGGCTCGCTGCCGGCAGCCCGCCCCCTTTCCATCCAGCAAGCACAAGGAGCATGGCGATGAGTGGAATTCCCATGGAGCACGGCCTCCTGCTGGCGGCCATTTTGTTTGCCATCGGCCTGTGCGGCCTGCTGATACGCCGCAACCTGTTGTTTATCCTCATGAGTATCGAAATCATGATGAACGCGTCTGCCCTGGCGTTCGTGGTGGCGGGTAGCCGCTGGGCCCAGGCCGACGGCCAGATCATGTACATACTGGTGATTTCTCTGGCGGCAGCGGAGGCCAGTATCGGCCTCGCCCTGTTACTGCTGCTCTATCGTCGTTACCACACCCTGAACGTGGACACTGTGAGCGAGATGCGCGGATGAGCCTCCTATATCTGACTTTCCTGTTCCCGCTGCTGGGATGGCTGCTGCTGGCCTTCTCCCTCGGCCGCCTCAGCGAGCGCACCTCGGCGCTCATCGGTGTCGGCAGCATCGGTCTCTCGGCCCTCACTACCCTGTGGGTCGGCATCGATTTTCTCAATACCATGCCGGAAGGCGGCGTCTATACCCAGACCCTGTGGCAGTGGATGACGGTGGGCGAGTTCCAGCCCGCCTTCCGTCTCTCCCTGGATGGGCTGTCGCTGACCATGCTGGGGGTCGTGACCGGGGTGGGCTTCTTCATCCACCTGTTCGCCTCCTGGTACATGCGCGGGGAAGAGGGGTATTCACGCTTCTTCACCTACACCAACCTCTTCATCGCCAGCATGCTGTTCCTGGTGCTGGCCGATGACCTGCTGTTCGTCTATCTGGGCTGGGAAGGAGTGGGGCTGTGCAGCTACCTGCTGATCGGCTTCTACTACAAGGATCGCAACAACGGCGCCGCCGCCCTCAAGGCGTTCGTGGTGACCCGGGTCGGCGACGTCTTCCTCGCCATCGGGCTCTTCGTGCTCTATCGCGAGCTCGGCACCCTCAACATTCACGAGCTGCTGGTGCGCGCCCCCGCGATGTTCGCAGAAGGCTCCCCTGCCCTGTCGTTCGCCTGCCTGATGCTGCTCGGCGGCGCGGTCGGCAAATCCGCCCAGCTGCCGCTGCAGACCTGGCTGGCGGACGCCATGGCTGGCCCGACCCCGGTCTCGGCGTTGATCCACGCGGCCACCATGGTGACCGCCGGTGTCTACCTCATCGCCCGCACCCACGGCCTCTTCCTGCTGGCTCCCGAGATCCTCCATCTGGTGGCCCTGGTCGGTGCCATCACCCTGGTGCTCGCCGGTTTTGCCGCCCTGGTGCAGACCGACATCAAGCGGATCCTGGCTTACTCCACCATGAGCCAGATAGGCTACATGTTCCTGGCCCTGGGGATCGGTGCCTGGGAAGGGGCCATCTTCCACCTGATGACCCACGCCTTCTTCAAGGCGCTCTTGTTCCTCTCCGCCGGGGCCGTCATCGTTGCGACCCACCACGAGCAGAACATCTTCAAGATGGGAGGCCTGCGCAAATCGCTGCCGCTGGTCTACGCCTGCTTCCTGGTGGGGGGCTCGGCCCTGGCCGCGCTGCCACTGGTGACCGCCGGTTTCTACAGTAAAGACGCCATCCTCTGGCAGGTGCAGGCCAGTGGCCAGAGCGCCCTGCTGTGGGCCGGTCTGGGTGGTGCCTTCCTCACCTCCCTCTACACCTTCCGCCTCATCTTCATCGCCTTCCACGGCAAGGAGCAGACCCAGGCTCACGCCGGACAGGGCCTTGCCCACCATTTGCCACTGCTGGTGCTGCTGGTGCTCTCCACCGGAGTCGGCGCCCTCATCGTGCCACCGCTGGCAGGAGTGCTGCCGGCCGGCCCGGGAGATCACATCGAAGAGGGACGCCATGGCCTCGAGATCCTCTCCGGCGTCATCGCCGTGGCAGGCATTGCGCTGGCCGCCTTCCTCTTCCTCGGCGAACGTCGCCTGGCGAAGGGGATCGCCGAGAGTGCACCGGGGCTGGCTCTGTCCACCCTCTGGTTCAATGCCTGGGGCTTTGACTGGCTTTATGACCTGATTTGGGTCAAGCCCTACCTGCTGGCGACTCGCCTGCTCGGCAAGGATCCGCTGGACAGGATGATGAACCTGCCCGCCGTGCTGGCCCAGGGGGGGCATCAGCTGCTGGCCTGGACCGTCTCCGGCAAGTTGCGCTGGTACGCAGCCTCCATGGGGATGGGCGCCGCCCTGATCCTGGCCCTGCTGCTGCTCGGCTGATCCATGAGCCCAATATTGTGTGGCAGGCTCAGCGCCTGCCCGACTAGAACCTAGATGAGAGCTGATATCGTGACCTTACTCTGGATCTTGCTAATTCCCTTCATCGGCGGCTTGCTCTGCTGGCAGATGGAGCGGCTCGGCGGACAGTTTGTCCGCTGGGTGGCCCTCGCCTCCATGAGCGCCTGTCTGGTGCTCTCCTGCGCCATCTGGCTCGGTGGTGACTTCACCCTCGCCAACCCCGGCCTCCCCGTCTGGGCAGCCGAGTGGCAACAACCCTGGATCCCCCGCTTCGGCATCTCCCTGCACCTCGCCGTGGACGGGCTGTCGCTCCTGATGGTGATCCTCACCAGCTTCATCGGCGTGCTGGCCATCCTCTGTTCCTGGAAGGAGATCGTCCAGCGCATCGGCTTCTTCCACCTCAACCTGCTGTGGATCCTGGGGGGCGTGCTCGGCGTCTTCATGGCGGTGGATCTGTTCCTCTTCTTCTTCTTCTGGGAGATGATGCTGGTGCCGATGTACTTCCTGATCGCGCTCTGGGGCCACTCGGTCACCGATGGCAAGTCGCGCATCAACGCCGCCACCAAGTTCTTCATCTACACCCAGGCGAGCGGCCTCATCATGCTGCTGGCCATCCTGGGCCTGGTACTGACCCACCACGCCGCCACCGGTGTCTTCACCTTCAACTATCAGGAGCTGCTCAACACCCCCATGAGCAGCACGGTACAGTGGCTGCTGATGCTGGGCTTCTTCATCGCCTTCGCGGTCAAGATGCCCCTGGTGCCGCTCCATGGCTGGCTCCCTGATGCCCACAGCCAGGCGCCCACCGCAGGCTCCGTGGACTTGGCGGGCATCTTGCTGAAAACCGCGGCCTACGGCCTGCTGCGCTTCACTCTGCCGCTTTTCCCCGAGGCGTCCGCCGAGTTTGCCCCCTACGCCATGATGCTCGGCCTCATCGGCATCGTCTATGGCGCCCTGCTGGCCTTTGCCCAGACCGATATCAAGCGGCTGGTTGCCTACACCAGCATCTCCCACATGGGCTTCGTGATGATCGCCATTTACTCCGGCAGCGAGCTCGCCCTGCAAGGGGCAGTGGTACAGATGATTGCCCACGGGCTCTCGGCCGCCGGCCTCTTCATCCTGTGCGGCCAGCTCTACGAGCGCCTGCACACCCGGGATCTGCGCCAGATGGGCGGTCTCTGGGGACGGTTGCGCTACCTGCCCGGCGTGATGCTGTTCTTCTCCGTTGCATCCCTCGGGATGCCGGGGACCGGCAACTTCGTCGGCGAGTTCTTGATCCTCATCGGCAGCTTCCAGGTGGCCCCCGTCATCACCGTCATCGCCACCTTCGGGCTGGTGCTGGCCTCGGTCTACTCCCTCATCATGCTGCAGCGGGCCTGCTTCGGGACGCCCCGGGAGGAGAGCATGCTAAAGGGGCTGGATACCCGGGAACTGACCATGATGCTGACCATCGCCGGCCTCTTGGTGCTGCTCGGTCTCTATCCCCAGCCGGTGCTCGACACCGCCAGCAGCAGCCTCCTGAGCGTGCTGCACTGGTACGCGCTGCCGGGCACGGGGGCGCTGCAATGATGCTTTCTCTTTCGCCTTCCTTGTCCATGTCGGGAGCACTGTCATGACGTTTACTGTTTCTCAACTGCTGGCCCTGCTGCCCCTGTTGCTGACCACGGGTGCCATGGTGGCCCTGATGCTGGCCATCGCCTGGAAGCGCTGTGACGACACAGCCTTCGTGGTCACCATCATCGGCCTCAACCTCGCGCTCTTCTCCCTGCCCATCGTGATGGCCCAGGGGGATCAAGGGGTCACTCCCCTGCTGCAAGTAGACGCTTACGCGGTCTTCTACATGGGGCTGGTGCTCATCGGGGCCCTGGCCACCTGCACCTTCGGTCGCACCTGGCTCAAGGGCTATCCGGACAACCGGGAAGAGTTCTACCTGCTGCTGCTCATCGCCACCGCAGGTGGTCTGGTGCTGGCGGCCTCCCGTCACCTCGCCTCGCTCTTCATCGGGATCGAGATGCTGACCCTGCCCATGTTCGGTCTGGTGGGGTATGCCTATCGCGAGCGGCACTCGCTGGAAGCCAGCATCAAGTACATGGTGCTCTCCGCCAGTGCCACCGCTTTCCTGCTGTTCGGCATGGCGCTGCTCTACGCCCAGGCCGGGAGCCTGAGCTTCAACGATCTCGGTGTGACCCTGGCCCAGAGCCCGGCTCACCATCCGCTGCTGATGGGGGGCTTTGGCCTGATGCTGGTCGGCTTTGCGTTCAAGCTGTCCCTCGCCCCCTTCCACCTCTGGACCCCGGACGTCTATGAAGGGGCGCCGGCACCGGTGGCCACCTTCCTCGCCACCGTGAGCAAGATAGCGGTGTTCTGCGTGCTGCTGCGCTTCTACCTGGCAGTACCCGCCACCTCGGATCCCATGATCCACTGGCTGCTGGCGGCCATGGCAGTCATCTCCATCGTGGTCGGCAACCTCCTGGCGCTGATCCAGACCAACATCAAGCGGATGATGGGTTACTCCTCCATCTCCCACTTCGGCTATCTGCTGGCGGTGGTGGTGGCAAGCCGCCTCGGCGAGATGCCGGTGGAAGCGGCGGGTGTCTACCTGCTGATGTACCTGTTCACCAGCCTGGGGGCCTTCGGCGTCATCAGCATGATGTCCAGCCCCTATCGCGGCAAGGATGCGGACTCCCTGCACAGTTATCGCGGTCTGTTCTGGAAGCGCCCCTATCTGACGGCGGTGATGACGGTGATGATGCTCTCCCTCGCGGGTATCCCCATGACGCTGGGGTTCATCGGCAAGTTCTACCTCATCGGCGTCACCGTCGATGCCAAGCTGTGGTGGCTCAGTGGCGCCATCGTGCTCGGCAGTGCCCTGGGGCTCTACTACTACCTGCGGGTCATGGTCACCCTCTACCTGCGTGAACCCGGCATGCAACTGCGCGATGCCAGGGCCGACTGGGCCTTCTCCTCCGGGGGCCTGGTGGTGCTGCTCTCCGCCATTCTGGTAGTATTGCTCGGCATCTACCCCCAGCCCGTCATCAGCCTGGTGCAGGGCTTCCAACACGTGGTGCTGCGCTAGCCTCAGGTTCAGTTCACACAGCAAAACCGGCCTCCGTGGCCGGTTTTTTTTATGTCCACCAAGGCCAGGTCCGGCTTGCCCGTCTGGCAGGCGATACCAGATCGGCCCCCTCAATCCATGCCATATCCTCCAGCAAGCAGCTGGCGGAGCAGTGGGCTGAAGACGGCCTCGCCCCCATCGTGATCGTCTCCTCCTGCCCTCCCCATTCTCAGACCCATGCCCATAAAAAAGGTTCTTCGCGGGATCTTGGGGAAGTGGAAGTTGACAGACAGGGTGCTGGTAAACTGGCTGTCTCCAAA
>NZ_JAPDBQ010000102.1:0-15714 GCF_027705325.1 Aeromonas sp. QDB18 | reverse complement strand
ATTGATACCGAAGGAAGTGCGCACTAAAGTAGCGTAAACAAGACACCGGTTTGAGGCCGGTGTCAGGTGATAACTAGATCTGTACAAGATCTCAGGAATGAGATGAAGCGGGCACGGGCAGGCCAATGGGTGAAAGAGGAGCTCAAGCGCCGGAAGCAGAGTAAAGATTCAGATCTTCAGGAACCGAGTTCTCCAGCTGACCCGAAACCACTGCGGGAAAAGCCATAATCTCCTTGGAATTGCTCAAGTCACCAGATGTGTTCATAACTAACTGAAATTTAAGGTGTTTCATGAGTTATGAGATTTCGTAAGATTCATTGCAACATTGATGAGATTTTTCGTGCGCACGAAGGCCGATAAGTGGCTGTTTTCATTGAATGGTGATTCTCAGTAGAAGTGAGATCCGACAGCCCGACAACCATCAAAAGCCGCTCCTCGTGAGCGGCTTTTTGTTTTCTGGGGCAAGGAAGAGGACGCGTTCCACGTGAAACATGAGGGACCTAGACTCTGTCACCGCGAAAGGTGCGGCGCCACTCTCGCGGCGACACCCCGAAGCGGGCGCGAAAGTGCTTGCGCAATATGGTGGCAGACCCGAGCCCCACCAGTTCGGCGATGCGTTCCACGGTGTGGGCGCTGGACTCCAGCAGCGTCTGGCTGCGGCGCAGGCGCTCCGCCATCAGCCACTCCCCGAGGGAGAGACCGGTGGCGAGCTGGAAGCGGCGGCTAAAGGTGCGTCGGCTCATCATGCAATGTTCCGCCAGGCTGTCCAGGGTGTGGGGCGCGGCCAGGTGCAGGCGCAGGTGATCGAACAGCTGGTTGATCCTGGCATCCCGGGTGGTGGCGGGTACCGGCTGCTCGATGAACTGGGCCTGGCCACCCTCCCGGTGGGGAGGCACCACCAGCCGCCTGGCCAGCTTGTTGGCAATCTGGCTGCCGTGATGCTGGCGAACCAGATAGAGGCAGCAGTCGAGGCTGGCGGCGGTGCCAGCCGAGGTGATGAGCCCGTCGTCGTCGACGTAGAGGGCATTGGTATCGAGCCGCACCCGGGGGAAGCGCTGGACGAACTCCTGTTCAAATTCCCAGTGGGTGGCGGCACCGCGCCCGTCCAGCAGGCCGGCATAGGCCAGCACATAGGTACCGAGACAGAGCCCCACGATCTGGGCTCCCCTGATCCGGGCGGCAACCAGGGCATCGAGCAGGGGCTGGGCGGGGCGCTCGGCCGGATCGCGCCAGAAGGGGATGATGATGATATCCGCCTCCAGCAGCCCCTCCAGGCCATAGTCGGCCTCCATGCGAAAGCCCTGGGAGGAGGCGGGTTGCCGCGTGTCATCCCCGGCGCAGAGTCTCAGCTCGAACAACGGCTGGCCCGGCATCATCTTGTCGCCAAAGATGAGGCAGGGCACCGAGCAGTGAAAGGGGCTGAAGCGATCGAAGGTTATGACGGCGACGATGAGAGGACGGGGCATGGTGGCAGACTCCTTTGCACTCGGATCCCCATCATACGGGGCAGCAACAGAAAGCCGAAGGGCCATGTGGTGCCCGGCCTCTCGCTCAGAGCACCATGGTGTCGCCATCCTCGGGCACCCGTACCCGGGCGGCCATCCCCTGGCTGTCCAGGTAGTCACGCAGCTCCCGCCGGGACAGCAGGGCATGATTGACCGCCTCCATGTGGCTGGCGATCAGGGTGGCCTGCGGGGCGGCCTGATAGACGGCGGCCACATCCTCCTTGCCCATGATGATGGCGCCCAGACCCGTCACCTGGGCATCGCCGCAGTTGAGGACAACGACCTCGGGTTGGTGCCGGTGCAGCGCTTGTTCAACCTGGGCATTCCAGACGGTGTCGCCGGCCAGATAGAGGGTCTTTTCGGCGGGATGGGAGAAGACCACTCCGCTGACCTCGCCAAGGCGATCCCCCAGCAGGGCCATGATGGTATCGCTGCCGTGTCGGCCTTCCGTCTGTTGCAGGCGGATGCCGGCGAACTCGCCGACCTCGCCCAGCAGGCGCACATCCTCGAAGCCGCATCCCCTCATGGTGTCGGCATCTTTCTGATGCTGCACGAACAGGGGAAGGTGCTTGGGGATCTTCGTTTTCGCGACATCGTCCCAGTGATCCAGATGGTCATGGGTGACGATCACCGCATCCACCTCCAGCAGGGTCGCCATGGGCAGCGGCAGCTCGACCAGGGGGTTGCGAAGATGGCTGTTGGCCATGCCTTCGAAGCCGGGGTAGCTCCCCTTGGGGGCCAGCATGGGGTCGATGAGGAAGCGGGTTCCTGCGTAGTGGATGAGCAGGGTGGCGTTGCGAACCTGGGTAATCTTCATGGCGTGCTCCGGTTTCTCGTTGGGGACACGGCCAGTATGGAGGGATGAGGGACGGATCATGAGTGGCCCGCAGGCCTATTATCGATCCAATCGGGCCATTCTTGATGGCCTGCATTTCTTTTGTTTTTACCCCTTGAAAGCCAAATGCTGGCCCCTATATAGATAACAAGGCCGGAACGCTCGACAGAGGTTTCGACCAGGCGCCCGTCCATCAGGAGGGCAAACAATCCGTTATCGCTCACAAGAGGGTAATACTATGCGTTCTATCGACTTTTCTCCGCTCTATCGTTCTGCCATCGGTTTCGATCGTCTGGCCACTCTCATCGAATCTGCCGCCAGCAATGGCAATGCCGGCTATCCCCCCTACAACATCGAGCAGCTGGGTGACAGCGACTACCGCATCAGCATGGCGGTGGCGGGCTTTACCCAGGAAGAGCTGGAGCTGAGCTTCCAGGAAAATCTGCTGACGGTGAAGGGCAGCAAGCAGGCCGACACCGAGCGCAACTACCTCTACCAAGGCATTGCCGAACGCGGCTTCGAACGTCGCTTCCAGCTGGCCGACTATGTGCGGGTGAAGGGGGCCGACCTGAAGAACGGTCTGCTGCACATCGACCTGGTGCGCGAAGTGCCCGAGGCGATGAAGCCCCGCAAGATCGAGATCAACGGCTGACAGCCTGACCTCGTCGCATTGCTGATGTTTCCCGGGTGCCGATGGCGGGCCCGTGGAGAGTAAACCCTGTTGCTTTATAGAAGGATAGGATCATGCGTAACCTCGATTTTTCTCATCTCTATTCCAATGCCGTCGGCTTCGAGCGGATGGCCCGCGAGCTGGAAGGCCTGTTCGATCAGAAGACCTCGGCCTACCCCCCGTACAACATCGAAAAGCGGGATGACGACAGCTACCTCATCACGGTTGCCGTGGCCGGTTTCGATCGCAATGAGCTGGAGCTGGAGACCGAAAACGGTACCCTCAAGGTGAAGGGGCGCAAGGTCGCCACCATGGGCGAGCGCCAGTTCCTCCATCAGGGGATCGCCGAGCGGGACTTCGAGCTGGCCTTCAAGCTGAGCCAGCACGTGGAAGTGCAGGGGGCCAGGCTGGAGCACGGTCTGCTGACCATAGAGCTGGCCCGGGAGCTGCCGGAAGCGCTCAAGCCCCGTGCCATCCCCATCGGCAAACCCGATCAGCTGGCACTGCCCGGTTAAACAACATCGCTGACCACCTGATAGAAAAGAGGCCTGCATCTGCAGCAATGCTGTTCACTTAAGAGAATTTGAGTTCCAGTCCACGTAGTATCAGGACAAAAAAGCGAGGGAGGCATGATGCCTCCCTCTTTCTATTGCAAGCCCCGCTGGATAAAGGCTGGAGGAAGATCGACTGGACACAGCCTTGCCCCCTCAACTCAAATCCAATTTATGAATAATCAGTCAAAAAAGTGCTTATCTGAACAGCATTGCTGCATCTGCAGGCCTCTTTTTTTCATGCCGAAGGGGAAATCAACCGGCGTAGAGGACGTTGATCTCGTTGGCCAGGATGGCGATGCCGCGACGCACCAGATCTTCGCTCTGGGCATAGTTGAGGCGGATGCACTCCTGGCTGTGGCGCCACTCGGGGTCGTCGATGCCGGGGAAGAAGTAGTGGCCGGGCACGATCAGCAGGTTCTTCGCCTTCAGTCGCTCATACAGCTCCTGGCAGTGGATCGGCAGGTCTTCGAACCAGAGCCAGAGGAAAAGGGCTCCCTCCGGCTTGTGGATGTGGAAGCGCGGGTCCGGAATAGCCTCGCGCAGCAGCTGGACCGCGAAGGTGGCTTTCTGCTGGTAGAAGGGTTTCACCACCTGTTCGCTCAGGGTGATGATGTCTCCGCTCTCGATCATCGGAATGGTGATGGCCGGACCCAGGCTGCCCGGTGCCAGATTGATGATGCCGCTCAGGTTGGTGATGGCCCGGATGATCTTCTCGTCGGCGATGACGATGCCGCAACGGGTGCCCGGCAGGCCGAGCTTGGAGAGGCTCATGCAGAGGATGGTGTTGGCGTTCCAGAACGGCTTGGCGTCGCTGAAGATGATGCCGGGGAAGGGCACGCCGTAGGCATTGTCGATGAGGAGCGGGATCCCCTTGTCACGGGCGATCTGATCGAGGTGCTCGATCTCCTCGTCGGTGAGCACGTTGCCGGTGGGGTTGGTCGGCCGGGAGACACAGATCACCCCGATGTCGTCGCCCACCTGCAGGCTTTCGAAATCCACGTGGTATTTGAACTGGCCGTCGGGCAGCTTCTCGATGGTGGGCTTGTAGGCGACGAAATGATCGTCCGAGAGGGCCGAGTCGGCATAGCCGATGTATTCGGGGGCCAGGGGGAACAGCACCTTCTTCTTGCGACCGTCGGCGAACTCGCCGGCCAGCAGGTTGAACAGATAGAAGAAGGCGTTCTGGCTGCCGTTGGTCAGGGCGATGTTGCGGGCGGAGATCTCCCAGCCCAGCTCCTTGCTGAGCAGGGCGGCCAGCGCCCTGGTGAACCTGTCCTTGCCCTGGGGGCCATCGTAGTTGGCCATGGCCTTGATCAGTTCGCCGTTGTCGAGCAGGGTATTGGCCTCGGCCTGAAAGCGTTCCAGCATGGCGGGGATGGGGGCCGGATTGCCGCCTCCCAGCATGATGGCGTCGGGATTCAGCAGCCCTTGATTGAGGTCGTCCATGAGTTGGGTAATACCGGCGTGGCGAGTGAACTTCTCGCCGAACAAGGAGAATTCCATTCGGTGGCAAATCCAGAGTCAGTTAAGGGGGGAGCTAGCACCATAGCTCACTTCAAAAGCGGGTGTCGATCAAAAAAACGGGGCGTTTCACGTGGAACAGGGTTGCCATGATGGAGGTGGTAAAAAAAACCATTTATAGGTTTTAAAATAACCAATATTCGATTCAGGAAGGGGGGTGGCAGCATCAAAAAATTATTTATATCAATAAAATCATGCTGTTATAAATCTGGCACAACTATTGGAATAGCTATCTGGTCATCTCAACCACACCGGAGCACGCCAGATGAAGATCCTGATCGCTACCCTGATTGCCAGCAGCCTGAGCCTGAATGCCATGGCCGCCGAGAACCCCAGACCCGAGCTGGACAGCGCTGCCCTGCAACAGGAGATGCTGGCCTTGCAGCAGCAGGCTTCCCATGACGTGGTGGCAGAGGCCATTCAAAACCTCAAGCCGCTGGCACTGGAGACCCTGGTGGTGGAGGCGAGCTCGGCCGATGCGACTCACCCCGAGAGTTGAGATAGCGCAGCGGGGTCTGCCCCGTGTGTTGTCTGAAGAAGCTGATGAAGGCGCTGTCGCTGGCGAACTCCAGCGTTGCCGCCACCCGGTTGATGGGTTCGGCCTCGGCCAGCAGCTCCAGCGCCCGCAACAGTCGCCACTGCTGGCGCCAGGCCTGGTAGCTCATGCCGGTCTCCCGCATGAAGATGCGACCTATGGTCTTGTCACTGGCACCCACCCGTTCGGCCAGCCGGTTGAGCCGATCGGGCAGGGTGTCGCCCCGCTTCACTTCCTGCAGCCAGCCGGCCAGACGCGAGTCTGACGGCAGCGGCAACTGCCAGGATTCCCGCGGCGCTTGCGCCAGCTCCTCCTGCAACAGCGCCAGCGTGCAATGTTGCTCTGCTGCCGGTTTGTCCCACGGCCAGATCGCCATCCGTTCGATGATTTCCCGCAGCAGCGGGTTGACCGCCAGCACAGCCATCTCGGTCGGCAAGCCGGGCTCCGGCTGGAAGTAGAGGGAGCGATACGCCACCACCCCGCGCATCAGCACCCGATGGGGCAGGCCTGCCGGCAACCAGGCCGCTCGCGTCGGCGGCAGCAGGCAGACCTGATCGTCCAGCTCTATGGTCATGCAGCCGGCTTGGGCGAACAGTAGCTGATGGCGTTTGTGCTGATGACGGCCGGAGTCATGCCAGCCGAGGGCGGAGGCGATCCCGATGGCGCTGCCGTCGTGCTGATCCGGTTCAAAAGGGTGATCGGGAAGAATAAAGGCCATGTGTCCGATTATTGATGTTTATAGTCCTGCTTATTGTAATCGGACAATCGGCATCACTCTAGAATGACGGCCTCTTGTGAAGGAGGTTTGTCATGAACAACAAGTTGCCACCGCTCTGGCTGGTGGTCGGATTGATGATGTTTCCGCAGATAGTGGAGACCATCTACAGCCCGGTGCTGACCCATATCGCCAGCCAGTTTCGGGTGAGCGAGGGGCAGGCATCCCAGACCCTGTCGGTCTATTTTTTGGCGTTTGCGGCGGGCGTGGTCTGCTGGGGCAGACTGTGCGATCTGGTCGGGCGGCGTCCCGCCATGCTGGCGGGGCTGATGACCTATGGCGCCGGCACTCTGCTGGCTTTGCTGGCTACTGAGTTTGAAACCCTGCTGCTGGCCCGGGTCATCGCGGCCTTCGGCGCCGCCGTGGGCTCCGTGGTGACCCAGACCATGCTGCGCGACAGCTATCAGGGCAGCGATCTGGCGCGGGTCTTTTCGGTGATGGGCATCGCGCTCTCCCTCAGCCCGGTGCTGGGGCTGGTGAGCGGCGGCCAGCTGGCGAGCGGGTTCGGCTATCTCGGGGTATTCAGCGCCCTGCTGGTGTTGGCCGCCGGATTGCTGCTGGTCACTTGCTGGCAACTGCCGGAAACCCGGCCGGCCATCACTCAGCGGGTGGCGCTCTGGCCGCTGGCACAACGGATGGTGCGTGATGCAGCCTTGTGGCGCAGCGCGGCTCTGGTGGCGCTGTTCAACACCATGCTGTTCGGCTACTACAGCCTGGCTCCCTTCCTGTTTGCCGGGCTGGGGTTGAGTGCGGGCGAGTTTGGTTACTCCGGCATCTTGCTGGCGCTGGCGACCCTGGGGGGCAGCCTGCTCAACAAGCGCCTGCTGGGGCGTGGCTGGTCACCAGCCTCCCTAATACAGCTCGCCGCTGCGTTGGCACTGGGGTCCGGCTGGCTGGTGTGGGCCAGTCAGTCTTCGCTCTGGTTCCTGGTGCCCATGATGGGGGTGGTAGTGGCGTTCGGGCTGGCGATCCCCAATGTGCTGAGCCAGGCGCTGCTGGCCTATCGGGAGGTGGCAGGCAGTGCCGGTGCCCTGTTCGGGCTCGGTTACTACCTGTTGCTCAGCCTGGGGTTGGCGGTTGCAGCCAGCTTGCAGGATCTCGGTCTGCTGCTCGGTGGTTGCGGTCTGCTGGCGCTGTGCTGTGGTTGGCGTCGTTCCACGTGAAACATCAGCTGCCGATAAAGCGGTAGCCGATGCCGGATTCAGTTTCGATCAGCGTGGGTTGCTGGGGGTTATCTCCCAGCTTCTTGCGCAGGCTGGCGATGACGATGCGCAGGTAGTGGGTGTCCTCCTTGTGGCTCGGCCCCCAGATATCGTTGAGCAGCTGGGTCTGCAACACCAGCTTGCCGGGGTGGCACACCAGTGCCTGCAGCAGGGCGAACTCCTTGCGGGAGAGGGGCACCTCTTCCTCTCCCAGGGTGACCCTGTGGCTGCTGCTGTCCAGGGTCAGCCCGCACTGGGGGAAGTGGCGTTGCTCGCCGCTGCTGACCCCGGCCCGCTGGCGCAGCAGCACCCGGATACGGGCCATCATCTCGCCGATGCCGAACGGCTTGCTCATGTAGTCGTTGGCCCCCGCATCCAGCAAGCGCACCTTCTCCTGTTCAGAGTCCCGCGCCGACAGCACCAGTACCGGGTGCTGATGGTGCTCGCGAATGGCCTGCAACACCTGGATGCCGTCCCCGTCCGGCAGGCCGAGGTCCAGGATCACCAGATCGGGATTGAGGTGGCGATACTGCGCCAGCCCCTCGTTGACGCCGACCGCCTCGCTCACCTGATGCCCCTCGGCGATCAGGCTGATCCGCAAAAAACGGCGGATGGCCGCCTCGTCGTCGATGACCAGTATGTGAGCCATTCAGCCTCCAGCTGGATAGAGTAAAAAGGTTCAGGCCGCGGCTGCATTGAGCGCCAGCGGCAGGGAGATGCGCATGCAGGTGCCGTTGCCGTTGGGGCCGGAAAATGCCCAGATGCGGCCGCCGTGGGCCTCTATCATAGCGCGGGAAATGGCGAGGCCAAGCCCGGTGCCGCGGCTGCCGCAGTCGCCGACCGGCTGGGTGTAGAACAGATTGAAGATCTTGTCCCGATCCGACTCGGCAATGCCGACCCCGATATCGATGATGTCGAGGATGAGATCGGGGTCTGCCAGCATCACCTTGAACTCGATGGGGGTGCCGGCCGGTGAGTAGCGGGAGGCGTTGTCGAGAATGTTGACCAGCACCTGCTCGATCAGGGCGCCGTGCACATAGAGGCGGGGGATCTGCTGATCGAAGTGCACCAGCAGCTTGTGCTGGCGCCAGGAGGAGTCGAGCCGGCGGCGGGCGTTCTCCACCAGATCCGCCAGGTCGACCCAGTCCCGTTTCAGCTGGAAATCCGGTGAGCCGATGCGGGTCATGTCCAGCAGGTTCTGCACATAGCTGTGCAGGCGGCGCGCCTCGTCCTGCACCGAGTGCAACAGCTCGCTGCGATCTTCGCTGCTGATCCGGTCACCATATTCTAGCAGGGTGCTGCCGGCCCCCATGATGGTGGCCAGCGGCGTCTTCAGATCGTGGGAGACCGAGGAGAGCAGGGCGGCGCGCATCCGGTCGGTTTCCGCCTGCAGCTGGCTGTCGGCCAGCCGTTCGTTGAGATCGATCCGGGCCAGCGCGGCGCGGATATCTGTGAGCAGGGCCTGCAGCTGATGCTCGGCCGAAGAGGCGAGCGGATTGGCCAGCACTATCCCCAGCACCAGTTCATCGCTGAGGTGGTGATACTGGGCCTCGGCCGCGTTGAGGGTGGCGGTGTGGGCGCCGGCGCTCTGCTTCTGGGCCAGACACCAGTCGATGGCCGCCTTGTCGGTCTGCCCCGGCTTGTGCTGGGTCGAACCGGCCCTGTGCTGGTAGTGCTGATCGAGGGCGAACACCGGCTGGCCCAGCGCCAGCGAGATGGCCTGGGATCCCTGTCTGAGCACCTCTTCCGGGCTGCTGGCGGTGGCCAGCCCCTGGCTCAGCGACAGCAGGGCATTGCCCAGTTGCTGGGTTTCGCGCAAGCCGATCAGCTGTTGGCGCTGACGGGAGGCGAGCCGCCCGGCCGTGATGCCGACGATCAGCAACACGAACAGGGTGAGCAGATCGCTGTGGCTGGCCACGCTCAAAGAGAAGTAGGGGGCGGTGAACAGCAGATTGTGGCCGACGAAGCCCAGCACCGCCGCCAAGATGGCAGGCATCAGGCTGGTGGTGAGCGCGGTGGCCAGCACCCCCAGCACGAACAGCATGGGCAGGGAGGCGGGCGGCAGCCAGTGGGAGAGGCCCCAGACGGCGGCCGAGGTGGTCCCCATGATGGCCACCGCCAACAGGCTCTGGCGAATGTCCTTGGGGTGGAGCGGCTGCAAGCCCAGGCTGGGCTTGCGCTTCTCGGTATCCACCAGCGTGATCTCGAGCCCTTGCGCCTGCTTGAGCAGGTGCTGCACCAGTGAGCGACGCCAGGGGGCCTTGTGGGGTTTGCCCAGCAGCAGTTGCGACACCTGCTGCTGCTCGGCGGTCTCCAGCAGGGTGTCGGCCACCGCCGGACTGGAGAGGGTCAGCACCTTGGCCCCCAGCTGGGAAGCGAGCGCCAGTGCCTGCTCCAGCTCGACCGAGCGCTGCCCCTTGCTGTCGATGTGCACCACCAGCCAGGGCAGCTGGCGGCGCTGGGCGAAGCGGTGACCGTAGCGCACCAGGGCGGCGCCGTGCTGATCGCCGAGGCAGACCATCAGCTTGCCCCGCAGCGGCAGTGTGGTCTTGCCGGCCGCCTGCCACTGCAACTGCAGATCCCCCTCCACGTGGCTGGCGGCGGTCTGCATCGCCAGCTCGCGCAGGGCGGTCAGGTTGTTCAGAGAGAAGAAGGACTGCAGGGCGGCCTTGGCCTGGTGGGGCACATAGACCTTGCCCTCCTTGAGGCGGCCGAGCAGCTCCTTGGGGGGGAGGTCTATCAGCACCAGGCTGTCGGCCTCCAGCAGCACCTGATCCGGCAGGGTCTCCTTGACCCTGACCCCGGTCAGCTGCCACACCAGATCGTTGAGGCTCTCCAGATGCTGCACGTTGAGGGTGGTGTAGACGTCGATGCCGGCGCCGAGCAGCTCCTCCACATCTTGCCAGCGCTTCTCGTGGCGGCTGCCGGGGGCGTTGCTGTGGGCCAGCTCGTCCACCACGGCGATGGCGGGCTTGCGGGCCAGCAGGCCGTCCAGATCCATCTCCTCCAGCCGCTGCTGGCGGTGCAGGTGCAGCTTGCGCGGCTGGATGGCGAGCTTGTCGAGCAGGGCCAGGGTCTCCTGGCGGCCGTGGGTCTCCACCACCCCGATCAGGATGTCGACCCCCTCCTTGGCCTGCTCCCGCACCGCCTGCAGCATGGCGTAGGTCTTGCCGACACCGGGAGCGGCACCGAGAAACACCTTCAGCTTGCCCCTGTGCTCCTGTTCCAGGCTCGCCAGCAGGGCGTCCGCCCTCACCTCATCACGCATCCCCGTGCTCCCGTTGCATCGGCCGAACTGCGGCCGTGACCTCATTGCTCATGCTTGTCCCCGTTGTCGAAAGGGAGCCTGTCCCGAACTACAAGGAGCGCCCTCAGGCGCCCTTTTGATGATCGAGTTGCAGGTTCAACTGGAGAATGTTGACCACCTGCGGGCCAAGGATACCAGCTTGTGCCGCCGACTTGACCTGCTCCGTCAGCTGAACGGGATCCAGCCCCCGTTGCCCGGCGACCCGCGCTACCTGAGCCAGCGCGGCAGCGAGTGGCAGATGGGGATCGAGGCCGGAAGCGGAGCGGGTCAGCAGGGCGGGGACCCTGGCCTCCGGCTGCGCCCTGGCCGCTGCAGCGGCAAACTCGGCCCGCAGCGGCGAGCTCATCCCCAGGTTGCTGGCGCCTCCGCCTATGGTGGCGAAGTCGCTGGCGGAGGGGCGGGAGTGGAAGTAGTCGGCCCGCTCGAACTTCTGTGCCAGCAGGGCGCTGCCGACCACCTGCTGTTTGGCGTTGGTGAGCAGGCTGCCGTTGGCCTGCCAGGGGAAGAGCAGCTGGGCCAGCCCGGTGACGGCCAGCGGATACGCTACCCCCAGCAGCAGGGTCAGGGTCAGCAGGGTTCTGATTGCTATCATGATTTTCTTGCTCCAAATGCGTTGGGTGGATGCGGGTCTGCCCCGCATCCGGTAATGCCGTTACACCAGCCCCAGGCCGGTGATGACCAGGTCGATCAGCTTGATACCTATGAAAGGCACTATCAGGCCGCCGACGCCGTAGATCAGCAGGTTGCGGCGCAGCAGGCTGGCGGCCGAGCCCTGCAGGCTGACCCCGCGCAGGGCCAGCGGCACCAGCGCGACGATGATCAGGGCATTGAAGATGATGGCCGACAGGATGGCGCTCTCCGGGCTGCCCAGCTGCATCAGGTTCAGCACCCCCAGCTGCGGATAGGCGGCGATGAACAGGGCCGGCAGGATGGCGAAGTACTTGGCCACGTCGTTGGCGATGGAGAAGGTGGTCAGGGCGCCACGGGTCACCAGCAGCTGCTTGCCCACCAGCACCACGTCCAGCAGCTTGGTGGGGTTGGAGTCGAGATCCACCAGGTTGCCCGCCTCCTTGGCGGCCTGGGTCCCCTCGTTCATGGCCAGGCCCACGTCGGCCTGGGCCAGCGCCGGTGCGTCGTTGGCGCCGTCCCCGCACATGGCGACCAGCCGGCCGTCGGCCTGCTCCTGACGGATGTAGGCCAGCTTCTTCTCCGGCGTTGCCTCGGCGATGAAGTCGTCCACCCCGGCCTCGGCGGCGATGGCGGCGGCGGTCAGCGGGTTGTCACCGGTGATCATCACGGTGCGGATCCCCATGTGGCGCAGGATCTGGAAGCGGGCCTTGATGCCCGGCTTGATGATGTCCTTGAGGAACACCACTCCCAGCAGCTTCTCGTGGGTACAGACCAGCAGCGGGGTACCGCCCTGGCGAGCGATGTTGTCCACCGATTTGAGGATGAGCTCGGGCACCGCCTTGCGATCGAGCGAGAGGTAGCGCAGCACCGCGTCCACCGCCCCCTTGCGATAGTGATGGCCGTTGCGATCTAGCCCGCTCAGCCGGGTCTCGGCGCTGAAGGGGATCAGGATGTCGCTCTCCAGCTGGCTCGGTCTGGTGTGGCTCTTGCCCGCCAGGGTCAGGATGGATTTGCCCTCCGGCGTATTGTCGCCGAGCGAGGCCAGCATGGCGGCCTGGGCCAGCAGGGAGGGGTCCACGCCGGGGGCAGGGATCAGTTCGTCCGCCATCCGGTTGCCGAAGGTGATGGTGCCGGTCTTGTCCAGCAGCAGGGTACGCACGTCGCCGGCGGCTTCCACCGCCCGGCCCGACTTGGCGATCACGTTGAGCTTCACCAGCCGGTCCATGCCGGCGATGCCGATGGCGGAGAGCAGACCGCCGATGGTGGTCGGGATCAGGGTGATGAACAGCGCCAGCAGATAGAGGCGGGGCACCTGGGTGCCGTTGTAGTCGAGGAACCAGGGCAGGGTGGCCACCACCAGCAGGAAGATCAGGGTCAGCCCCACCAGCAGGGCGTCCAGCGCCATCTCGTTGGGGGTCTTCTGCCGCTTGGCTCCTTCCACCAGCGCAATCATCCGATCCAGCGTGCTTTCGCCCGGGTTGTTGCTGATGTGTACCCAGATCTGGTCGGAGACGACGGTAGTGTTGCCGGTCACGCCGCTGCGATCGGTGCCCGACTCGCGGATGACGGGAGCGGATTCGCCGGTGATGGCCGCCTCGTTGACCGAGGCGATGCCGGCGACCACTTCGCCATCGGCCGGGATCATCTCGCCGCTGCGCACCAGCACCAGGTCGCCCTTGAGCAGGCTGGTGGCCGGTACCCATTCGCCCTTGTCATCCTGCGGGCTGGTGACCCGACGTGCCTTGAGCTGGCTCATGCCGGCCTTCAGGCTGTCGGCCCGCGCCTTGCCGCGCCCCTCGGCCAGGGTTTCGGCGAAGTTGGCAAACCAGAGGGTGAGCCAGAGCCAGGCGGTCAGCTGCCAGGCCAGCGATGGGGCGACGCCGGAGAGCGGCTGCCCCAGCAGCGACTCCAGGGTCGCCATCACGGCCGCCAGCCAGAGGGTGAACAGGATGGGGCTGCCAAACAGCGCCCTGGGGTTGAAGCGATAGAGGGCTTCCACCATGGCCTGCAGGATCTGTGATTTCTGTTTCTTGCCCTTCACCTGAATGGTGTCGGTGCTCATTGAAGCGGACTTGCTCATTGGAAAGCTCCCTGCATCGAATAGTTGGTCACGCAGATCAGTCGGGTGTGCAGCATCAGAAGGCACCTCCCAGCAGGCTCAGGTGTTCCGCCACCGGGCCCAGCGCCAGCACCGGCAGGAAGGAGAGACCCCCCATCAGCAGCACGGTGACGATCAGCAGGGTGATGAAGAGCGGACCGCTGACGGGGAAGTCCCCTTCGCTCGTCTCCTGGCGCGGGGCGCGGGCCAGCTGACCGGCGATGGCCAGCACCGGAATGATGTAGCCGAAGCGACCGAGCAGCATGGCCAGCCCGATGGCGATGCACTGCCAGCTGTCGGCGGCGGCAAAGCCGGCGAAGGCGGAGCCGTTGTTGCCGGCGGCCGAGGCGTAGGCATAGATGAGTCGTGACAGACCGTGGGGGCCGTCGTGACCGATGACGGTGGCGGAGTCCGGCATCAGCAGGGTAATGCCGCCGATCACCAATACCCCGACCGGCATCACCAGCATGCTGGCGACCACCCATTTCATCTCGGTGATGCCGAGCCGTTTGCCCAGATAGGTGGGGGTGCGCCCCACCATCAGGCCGCACAGGAACACGGTGAGCAGCACGAACAGCATCATGCCGTAGATGCCGGCACCGACGCCGCCGAACACCACTTCACCCAGCAGCATGTTGATCATGGCGACCATGCCGGCGAGCGGGGCAAAGCTGTCGTGCATGGCGTTGACCGAGCCGTTGGAGGCGGCGGTGGTGGCCACTTCCCAGATGCTGGACAGCACGGGGCCGAAGCGGCTCTCCTTGCCTTCCCAGTTGCCGGCTTCGCTGGTGAGGTGGGCGAGGGCGGGATCCGGTTTCAGCTCCTGGCCGATGGCGAGGCAGAGCCCCAGCACCAGCATGATGGTCATGGCGATGAGGATGGCGCGGCTGTGGGCCAGATCCTTCACGTAGCGACCCAGGGTGCAGACCATGGCGGCGGCCAGCGTCAGCAGGGCGACCATCTCCAGCCAGTTGGAGAGGGCGGTGGGGTTCTCGAACGGATGGGCCGAGTTGATGCCGAAGAAGCCACCGCCGTTGGAGCCGAGCTGCTTGATGGCGATCTGGGAGGCGGCCGGGCCGAGCGGCAGCAGCTGCTCCTGGCCTTCCAGGGCGTGGAACGGCAGGTAGGCAGACAGGCTCTGGGGCACCCCCTGCCAGACCAGCAGCAGCGCCAGGATCAGCGCCATCGGCAGCAGCACGTAGAGACAGAAACGCACCAGATCCTGCCAGAAGTTGCCGAGGTGGGTGGTCTGCTGGCGGGCGATGCCGCGAAACAGGGCGATGGCGACGGCGGCGCCGGTGGCGGCGGAGACGAAGTTCTGGGTGGTGAGCCCCACCATCTGGCTGAAGTAGGAGAGGCTGGCTTCGCCGGAGTAGGCCTGCCAGTTGGTGTTGGTCATGAAGCTGACCGCGGTGTTGAAGGCGAGTTGCCAGTTCAGCCCGGGCAGCTGTTGCGGGTTGAGGGGCAGCAGCCCCTGCGCCAGCAGGATCAGGAACAGCAGGCCGAAGCCGGCGCCGTTGAAGGCCAGCAGGCTGAGGGCGTAGGACTTCCAGTCCTGCTCGCGCCCGTCCGTGCCGCAGCAGGCCAGGGTGGCGCGCTCAAGCGGGGCCAGCCAGCGACTCTTGCCTTCAAACACCCGATACAGGTAGCTGCCAAGCAGAGGCGCCGGCAGCAGCACCAGCAGCACGAACGCGACGGGATAGATGATCTCTTGCCACATATCCGGTTCCTCACTCATGGGTACGCGCGAGGGCGCGCAGCAGATAACCCGCGAGGGCGAGGACCAGCAGCAGATATAGCCAATTCATAACGACTCCGTTGAGGTAATTAGCGTCAGGGATCGATGCATATCCGTGTCGATCCCATAGGTCTCATTGACGCTGAAAGGGTATGTAAAACGGGCGTAAAGGCGCCATAAAGCCCAATTTGGCTGGCGTAAAATCGGCGTAAAGAAGGCGGGTTTTGCCGGCTGGTGGACGGGCAAGGCACAAAAAACCCGGCCTGGGCCCAATGCTGTTCAGATAAGCACTTTTTTGACTGATTATTCATAAATTGGATTTGAGTTGAGGGGGCAAGGCTGTG